>JBEBXE010000140.1:0-8101 GCA_040391705.1 Aerobium aerolatum | reverse complement strand
CGCCGCGCCCAGAAGGAATAGACCATGCAACATGATGTGATCGTCATCGGCGGCAGCTATGCCGGAATGGCCGCAGCCCTCCAGCTTCTGCGTGCGCGGCGCAGCGTTCTGGTGATTGACGCGGGGCTCAGACGCAACCGCTTTGCCAGCCATTCGCACGGGTTTATCGGGCAGGACGGCGTCGATCCCGAAGCCATCGCGCTAACGGCGCGGCACCAGCTTGAAGCCTATCCGACGCTGACATGGATCGAGGGCACGGCAACGGCGGCAGCGGGAGCAAAGGACCAGTTCATCGTCACCACGGAGAATGGCGAACAGTACAACGGACGGCGCTTGCTGTTTGCGACCGGCGTGTCGGATACCCTGCCCGCAATCGACGGGTTGGCGGAACGGTGGGGAGTCAGCGTCTTTCACTGCCCCTATTGCCACGGCTACGAGCTGAACCAGGGCGCTATCGGTGTGATCGCGACCGGGCCGATGTCGGTCCATCAGGCGCAACTGATCCCTGAATGGGGCAAGGTGACCTTCTTCACCAATGAGGTGGTGACGCTCACCCCCGCTGAGCGCAGCGATCTGGCGGCGCGCGGCGTGACGATCGAAGAGACAGCCATCGCCCGGCTCGATGGAGATGCCGACATCATCCTGAGCGACGGCCGACGCCTGTCCTTTGCCGGTCTGTTCACCGCGACCCGCACCGCGCCGGCAACGCCGATCGCCGGGACACTTGGCTGCGCCCTCACTGAGACGCCGATGGGGATCCAGATCCAGACGGAGAACACCAAGGAGACGACCGTGCCGGGAGCGTTTGCCTGCGGCGACGTTGGCCGCGTCCCGCACTCCGTTTCTCTGGCGGTTGGAGATGGGGCATGGGCCGGTGCGCAATTGCACCGCTCGCTTGTGTGGCCATGAGGTGGATGCAATAGAAGTGTGAACGCTGGCTGGCGCGCGCGGCGGAATGTCCGTGCGGGGAAAAATTATTGCCATTTCGACCAAGGCGTGATTGTACTTTGCAGCCGTTGGCGAGCCGCGCGCAAAGCTCGCAAAATGCCGCTCCGGTGCGCTCCGCCCATCGCGGCGAAGAATTTGTCTACGTGCTCGAAGGCGACGTCGTTTTCCCTATGGAACCTTATTCGCCACTGTCGCAGGGAGATTCGGTCTATTTCGACGAGTCATCCGCGCACGGCTTTTCCTCCCTCCTTGACCGCCCTGCCCGCATCCTGTCCGTCAGCCTTGTTGGCCGCGGGGCACGCACCGCAACTCCCACCGGCAAAGACAATTCTGCAAAATGACCACCCTCCCCGACGATATTTCCCTCGACCCGACTGACGAAATTGCGATCCGTCAGGACTTGACGCTGGTTGCGCTCGGCAAGCGGCCCGCCGATGTGGCGCTGCGGGTTGGCCGCCTGCTCGACGTGGCGACGCGGACCTGGCGAGAGGACCAGGAAATTGTCATCAAGGGGCGGCGGATTGCCTATATCGGCGATGCCGGCTCCTATCCGGGCGAGGTCGCAAAGCGCGTTCACGAGCCGGACCTTGCCGCCGTGCCGGGCCTTGGCGAAGTGCACAAGCATATCGAAAGCTCGCACCTGACGCCCGAGTGGGAAGCCGCACTGGTGCTGCCGCGCGGCAACACCTGGACCTGCGAGGCCAGCCACGAGTTTTCCAACGTCAACGGCGCCAAGACGCTCGAATTCTGGCTCAAGGCGCGCGCCGCCGGTTCGCCGCTGAAGATTTTTCCGTTGCCGGGCTCGGCGGTGCCGCCGACCGGCTATGAGCATGGCGGCGGCTGGCTCGGCTATGACGAGCAGCGCGACTTCATGCGCCAGAGCCTGATGACGGCCGGTCTCGACGAGGTCATGGACTGGCCTGCGGTGTGGAACCCGGAAAACCCGTCCTATGACCGCCTGTGGGGGATGATCCGCGCCACCTTCGAACAACGCGGCGTTGTCGAAGGCCACGCGGCCGGTATTCGTGACATTCCGACCATCAACGCTTTTGCTGCCGCCGGGCTTGCCTCGGATCACGAGGCCTGGACGGTCGAGGAATTCTGGGACAAGCTCACGCGCGGCCTGTTCATGGAACTGCGCCCGCACAGCCTGCCGGAAGTCATCGCCGGGCTGCTGGAAAAGGGCCTTGCCGACTGGTCGCAGATTGCGCTGACCACGGATGATCGCAGCGCCTCCGACACGCTGAAGCTGGGCGCGACCGATCACAATGTGCGCCTTGCCATCAAGGCCGGGCTTGCGCCCGAAATCGCTATCCAGTGCGTGACGATCAATCCGGCCCGCCACATGCGGCTGACGCCGTGGGTCGGCTCGATCGCGCCGGGCCGCTATGCCGATATCGTCCTCCTGTCGGACGTTGCCGAATTCGAGATTGCCAAGGTCTGGGCCGACGGCAAGCAGGTTTCGGACGGCAAAGCCTATCTTCCCGACGTGCCTGTCATCGACTGGCCGGACTGGGCGACCAACACCATCAACATCGGCAAGACACTGACTGCCGAGGACTTCGCCATCCCGGCGGAAGCCGGACGTGAGACGATGACGGCCGCCGTGTTGCGGCCGTTCCACTGGACCGACGACTTCCTCACCTTCGACCTGCCGGTCAAGGACGGCCTGGTCCAGCGCGACGACACCCGCAACATCACCAAGTTCTCGATCATCGACCGCTTCTCCGGCAAGGGCGCGGTGTCGAAGATGTTCTGGCTTGGCTGCGGGCCGCGCACGCCCGACACTGCGCTGGCCTGCTCGATGGCGCATGACAAGCACAACATCTGGTGCGTCGGTTCTTCCGACGCGGCGATGGCGACGGCGGTCAATGCGGTTGCCGACAATGACGGCGGCTGGGCGCTGGTGCGCGACGGCAAGGTGGTCGCCCGCGTCCGCTACGAAGTTGCCGGCCTGATGTCGTGCCGCCCTGCGGAGGCTTTGCACGAAGAAATGCAGAACCTTTATGCCGAGGGTGAAAAGGTCGACTGGATGTATGAACCGACGTTCCAGCCGCGCTGGTCGCCGGGCTTTCCCGAACGGCTGGCCTTTGCGACGCTGACCTGCGCGCCGTGGCGCTGGGTGCTGGTCGCGCCGAGCGACTACGCGCCGCAAGGCTTCGTCAACGTCCAGACCGGCCAGACGCATCCGGTGGTGTTCTGATGGACGCGCCGCTTGATCTCAAACGCCGCTTCCCCGGTTTCGAGACGTTGGCCACCCCGCAGGTCGTCGTCGACGCCGAGGCGCTGGCGGGCAATATCGCCCGCATGCAGGCGATTGCAGGGACGGCGGTAGCGCTCCACCCGCACATCAAGACCCACAAAAGTGCAGCCATCGCCCGCATGCAGAAAGATGCCGGCGCCACCGGCTTCACGGCGGCGCGGCCCAACGAAGTCGCGATGCTGATCGAGGCCGGCCACAGCCCGGTCACGCTCGCCTATCCGATGATCGACGCCGATGAAATCCGCGCCCTTCTCGAGCGGGCAGGCGATGGCGAAATCCGTTTCGTCGCCGACAGCGCTGCCGGCGTCGACGCACTCGGACAGGCGGCGCAGGCTGCCCGCACCCCCCTCCCCGTCTTCATCAAGGTTGATGTCGGCCTGCATCGCTGCGGCGTTGCCCCTGAAGGCGATGATGCGCTTGCCCTTGCGCGGGCGATCTCGGACCACCCCCGGCTCCGTTTCATCGGGCTTTTGTCGCATGCCGGCCAGGCCTATGGTGGTGGCGATCCGGACGGCGTGCGCGCCGTTGCGCGTCAGGAACTGACGATCATGGCGGATCTGCGCGCGCGGCTTGAGCAGGCGGGCGTTGCGGTGGCAACCGTTTCCGTCGGCAGCACCCCGACATTGCTCGCCAATGCCGGTTTTGACGGCGTCGAGGAAATCCGTCCCGGCAATTACGCATTCTGCGACCTTACGGCCGTGCGGCTCGGGATCGCCCGCCGCAACGACGTTGCGCTCGGCGTTGCGGCGAAGATTGTTTCGGCAAATCCGCGCTATGCGATCGCGAATGTCGGCTCGAAAACCCTCTCATCCGACCTCGGCGCGCATGGCTCGTCGACCGCGACCAGCTATGGCGAAGCCTGGGTGGCCGGTCAGGAGCATCCCTTCGCACTCGAAAAACTGTCTGAAGAGCATGCCTTCATCAACCACGAGGGTCGCGACCTTCCCGTCGGCACCCCGGTTCTGATCCTGCCCAACCATTCCTGCCCGGTCGCGAATTTGTCGGGAGGCATGCGACTGGTGTCGCTGCATGCGCCATCCACGGTCCTGACCGTCGATGCGCGGTCGAACCAGCGGCTTTAACGCGTCGTTCACCAATAGTGATCACAACGGTCTTGCGGATGAGTATTGAGTGCCGCGTCTCAGGTAACACAGCCCCGCTGCCGAAAGGCGGCGGGGCTTTTTCGTGCGGTCAGGCTGCCTTTGGCTTCTGCTTTCGCGTTTTGGGCGCAGGCGCAGCCTCGGGTTCTGCCGGAGATTTCGGCTTGCGGCCGAGCCCGATCTCCTTCGCCAGCGCGGATCGCGCCACGGAATAGGAGCGCGCCGTCATTGGATAGTCGGACGGCAGCCCCCACTTGAGCCGGTACTCGTCAGGCGTCAGGCCGTGTTGCGCGGCAAGGTGACGCTTCAGCGACTTGAAGGTTTTTCCATCTTCGAGGCAGACGATGTGGTCGTCATGGACGGATTTCCTGATCGACACGGCCGGCTTCAAGATTTCGACGGGTTCTTCCACCTCGCCGGTCGACAGCGCGACGAGCGACTTATGAATATCTTCGATCAGATTGGCGATCTCTCCGACGGGAACCGGATTATTGGAAACATAGGCAGAAAAAATGTCTGCCGTCAGCCCAAGATGAACTCCATTCATTTCTGGACGATCTTTCAACGATGCAATCTCTTTCATTAATCAGTTGGCTATCGGGTGAATTGCCGCTTGTTTCAGATGCTTGATACATCGATCCGGCAGATTCTTCAAATTTTATATATACACCCTGCCGCTGGCGAAAAGATGGCGGAGCCTTGTGTTTCGGGGGCACGGTCAGAGTTCGGTCGATGTTGGTGCAGAACCAAGCTGCCGGCTTGCGAGATCGCTGCCTTGCGTGTCAGTTGCGGAAGACCAAGAGGAAGGGAGAGCAATGTCTCGGCAAACAATCGTTCCTGCTGCACTGAAAGCCGTTTATGAAAACTGGCATTTCGCGCCGGCTGTGATTTCCAACGGCATGATCTACTGCTCGGGGATCATCGGTACCAGTGCCGACGGTCAGGCAGGCGAGGCTTTTGACGCCGGCGCATTCGAGGGCGCGCAGTCGGCACTGGACGATGTCGAGGCGCCGCTGACCGACCTGAAAGCGGTGGAAGATCCTGAACAGCAGTTTGCCACTGCCTTTGAAGCCCTCGCCGCCATCCTGCGCGAAGCGGGCGCCGGTCTTGGCGACATCGTCGAACTGGTGACCTATCACGTCGACATAAGGCAGCACATGGAGACGTTCATGACGGTGAAGGATCGTTATATCACCGCGCCCTACCCGGCATGGACGGCCATCGGTGTGAGCGAGCTGGTCGTTCCCGGCGGTCTGATGGAACTGCGCGCAGTGGCGGCACTGCCTGAACGATGAGGGCGAGCGGTGTCGTGTGACACCGCGCCCACCGACGTTTTCTACTTTCCGAACCGGCGCGCGCCGGCGACGCAGCCGATGACGGCGATGGTGACCAGCAGCATTATCGGGGTGACGGGTTCGCGCAGCAGTGCGGCTGCCAGCGCCAGGCCGAAGAACGGTTGCAGGAGCTGGAGCTGGCCGACCGAGGCGATGCCGCCCTGGGCGAGGCCGCGATACCAGAACACGAAGCCGATGAGCATGCTGAACAGCGACACATAGGCCAAGCTGATCCAGGCGGGCGCACCGATGCCTGCAAGGGTTGGCGGCCAGAACACGATGCTCAGCACGACCATGACCGGCAGCGAGAGCACCAGCGCCCAGGAGATCACCTGCCAGCCGCCGAGCGTGCGCGACAGCTTGGCGCCTTCAGCGTAGCCCAGACCGCACAGGATGATTGCGGCGACCATCAGCGCGTCGGCGACCAGCGACGCGGACAGCCCCTGCCCGATCGCAAAGCCCGACACCAGCGCGCTACCAATGATGGAGAATACCCAGAAAGCCGGTTTCGGGCGTTCGCCGCCGCGCAGGACACCGAAGATGGCGGTGGCCAGCGGCAGCAGGCCGATGAAGACGATGGAGTGCGCCGACGTCACCGACTGCAGGGCAATCGCGGTCAGCAGCGGGAAGCCGACGACGACGCCAATCGCGACGATGACGAGAGACGTCAGATCCCGGCGGCCGGGCCAGCGCTCCCTGAACGCCAGCAGCAGGGCGAATCCGCAAAGGCCGGCAATCGCCGCGCGGGCGACTGTCAGAAACACCGGGTCGAAGGCCTGCACCGCCACGCGCGTGGCCGGCAGCGACCCGCTGAAGATGAGGACTCCGATCAATCCATTGATCCAGCCACTGGTCAAACGTTCCATAGCGCACGCTCCATCAATGCGCGTTCTCTACGTGACGGCCATTGAACGTGCCAGTTACGGTGCGGTACAGTTATGCCGAACTGTACTGAATGCAGGAGCAATACGGATGGACGCCACCCGCGTGGGACTGGTGATGACCACGATCCGCAAGCGGATCGCCGGACGCGGCCTGACGCCTGGAAGCAAACTGCCTTCGGTGCGCGGGCTGGCCAAGACGATGCAGCTGTCGGTATCGACCGTGGTCGAGGCTTACAATCGCCTCGTCGCCGAGGGAGTGATCGTCTCACGCCCCGGTTCCGGTTTCTACGTCGCTGCGCATCTGGCCCCGCTGGCACTGTCGCAGCTTGGCCCGAAACTCGACCGTGCCGTCGATCCGTTCTGGATCTCGCGGCAATCGCTCGAAACCGACGATGGCGCGCTCAAGCCCGGCTGTGGCTGGCTGCCGCCGGCATGGCTTCCGCAGGAGGGTCTCCGCCGGGCGCTGCGTACGCTGTCGCGCGCTGCCGAACCAACGCTGTCCGACTACGGCTCGCCGCTCGGCCTGCCGCCGCTGCGCCAGCTGATCGCCCGCCGCATGGCCGAGCACGGCGTCGAGGCGTCGCCCGACCAGATCCTGCTGACCGAAAGCGGCACGCAGGCCATCGACATGCTCTGCCGTTTCCTGCTTGAACCGGGCGACACGGTGCTGATCGACGATCCCTGCTACTTCAACTTCCAGGCGCTGCTGCGCGCCCACCGCGCCCGCATCGTCAGCGTTCCCTACACGCCCAACGGCCCCGACATCGAGCTGTTTGCCACGGCCCTGGCCGTGCATCGCCCACGGCTCTACATCACCAACTCGGCGATCCACAATCCGACCGGCGCCACGCTGTCGCCGGTGATCGCACACCGGGTGCTGAAGTTGGCCGACCAGCATGGGCTGACCATCATCGAAGACGACATCTTCGCCGATTTCGAGCACAGCCCGGCACCGCGTCTGGCGGCGTTCGACGGGCTCGATCGCGTCATCCATATCGGCAGCTTCTCAAAGACGCTGTCGGCCGCCGCCCGATGCGGCTTTGTTGCGGCCAGGCCCGAGTGGATCGAGGGCCTCATCGACCTCAAGATCGCCACCACCTTTGGCGGCGGACGGCTCGCTGCCGAACTGGTGCTGAATGTTCTCAGCGACGGCGGCTACCGCAAACACATGGACGGCCTGCGCCATCGTCTGGAACGCGCCCGCTTCGAGGTCGCCGCCAGGCTCAGGAGCATCGGCATCATGCCCTGGATCGAGCCGCAGGCGGGGATGTTCCTGTGGTGCCAGCTGCCCGATGGGCTCGACGCAGCCGATGTCGCCCGCGCCGCACTCGCCGAAAACATCGTGCTGGCCCCCGGCAACGCCTTCAGCCTGGCGCAAACCGCGACCGGCTCTATGCGGTTCAATGTCTCACAGAGCCTGGACGACCGGGTGTTTGAGATGCTGCGATCCGTCACCGCGAGCTCGCCTGTGCCACAGTCCGTTCAGGCGCAGGGATAGCGGGTGCGCTGCTGTAAGGGGCTTTCTACAGAAGCTTGTCCAGCGTGATTGGAAGATCGCGAATCCGTTTGCCG
>JBEBXE010000139.1:0-8159 GCA_040391705.1 Aerobium aerolatum | reverse complement strand
CCGATCGCACCGGGATGGCCGATATAGCGATACCATTGGTCGTCGAGCCATTGGCCGATGCCGGGCAAGGCCGCCATCCACACCGGGGTCGCCGACCCGGTCCGGTTGGTCTCCACCGCCCAGTTGAACCAGACGCCGACTTCCGTGATCGTGTAGCTGACCGCCATCACGATCGGCACGATGAGGAAGGCCAGGATCAGCAGGATGGCGATGGTTGCCGCCAGCGGCTTGTTGCCGCCGCAACGCCTCAGGATGTCGCTGTAGATCGGCCAGCTGGCGAAGCCGATCACCAGTGCGGCCAGCACCGGAACCAGAAATCCATGGAAGAAATACACGCCTGCCGCGATCACCAACACAAGCAACCACCGGGCAACCGATATCGGCGGAATCAGCGCGATGCGGTTCGGCGACGCGGTGCCGAGCCATCGCTGTTCCGAAGGCTGTTCCGGGGGCTGTTGATTTGGCTTCATACGTTGGCACCCACTCCCGACTGCGTCCGCTGGCGCGGACTCCGATCTCGCAGATCAACACTGTAACAACTGTTTGTGTTGCATTCGCTATCGATGCCGGTCAAGGGGCCGAACGCGTTAAAAGGCCCCGCGGCAAGGCAAGGCGGCGTTTCACGGCATCAGCTCAGGAAAACGTGACCGGACGTTATCCCCGCAGGTCGGCCCGGATCATCTCGGCAGCCTTTTCCGCGATCATCACCACCGGCGACGCGGTGTTGCCCGAGACGATGGTCGGCATGATCGAGGCATCGACGATACGCAGCCCATCAAGGCCGTGGACGCGCAGGTCCGTGCCGACCACCGCCTGCGGGTCCTGCCCCATGCGACAGGTGCCGACCGGGTGGAAAATCGTCGTCGCGATATCGCCGATCTGCGCCATCAGCGCCTCGTCCGATTGCGCCTGCAACCCCGGCAGGATTTCCTCCGGCTGATAGCGCGCGAGCGTCTTTGCCGTCATGATCTGCCGCGCCTGACGGACGGCGCGCAACGCCACATCGCGATCCCGTGGCGCCGACAGATAGTTGAGCTGGATATCCGGCTGCTCGTCGACATCGGTGCCCCGCACATGGACGCTGCCACGGCTTTCAGGACGCAGATTGCAGACCGAGACGGTAATCGCCGGAAACGGATGCAGCGGATCGCCCAGCCGGTCCGTCGACAGCGGCTGAACGTGGTATTCGAGATCGGGCGTCGCCAGCGACGGGTCCGACTTGGTGAACATGCCGAACTGGCTTGGCGCCATCGACATCGGCCCGTTCTGCAACAGCGCGTAACGCAGGCCGATCATCGCCTTGCCGACGCGGCTGTTGAACATCGTGTTCAGCGTCTTGGCGCCGCTGACCTTGTAGATCGTGCGGATCTGCAGATGATCCTGCAGATTCTCGCCGACGCCATCACTGCGGTGGGCAATCTCGATGCCGCGTTGCGCCAATAGGTCGGCGCGCCCGATTCCCGACAGTTCCAGCAGCTTCGGCGAATTGATCGCGCCGGCCGCCAGCAGCACCTCGGCCCGCGGTCGGACGACAAAGCGCTTGCCGCCCTGCGCAAACTCGACGCCGACGACGCGCTTGCCCTCCAGCACCAGACGCTGCGTCGTCGCATGGGTCACCAGCCGCAGATTGCCGCGCTTCAGCGCCGGGCGCAAAAAGCCCTTGGCGGTATTCCAGCGCAGGCCGCGGTTCTGGTTGACCTCGAAGAAGCCCGAGCCTTCATTGTCACCGTCGTTGAAGTCGGCGCGCGGCATGATGCCGAACTCCTGCGCCCCCTCCTGGACAGCGCGCAAAATGTCCCATGTCAGCCGCTGGCGCGAGACTTTCCATTCACCGCCGGCACCGTGCAGCGCCGTCGCGCCGCCATGATGGTCTTCCGACTTGAGGAAATACGGCAGGACGTCGTCCCAGCCCCAGCCCGCATTGCCCATCTGCCGCCAGCCGTCATAGTCGGCTGCCTGCCCGCGCATATAGATCATGCCATTGACCGACGAGCAGCCGCCCAGCACCTTGCCGCGCGGATAGACCAGCGAACGGCCGTTGAGACCCGGCTCCGCCGCCGTCTTCATCATCCAGTCAGTGCGCGGATTGCCGATGCAATAGAGATAGCCGACCGGGATATGGACCCAGTGATAATTGTCGCTGCCGCCCGCCTCCAGCAGCAGCACCCGGACCGCAGGGTTCTCGGTCAACCGGTTGGCCAGAACGCACCCGGCCGTCCCCGCCCCGACGATCACATAGTCGTAATCCCCCTCGAACTGCGTCGCTTCGGTCACGATTGCGGCTCTCTCCCCGATCCGATTCGTCTTTCTCTCAGTTTGCACGTTTGAAAACTGTGCGAAAGCCGCTGCAGATTGGCCGGAACCAACTACTGCGGCGCCGTGAATGCCTTTTTCGCACTTCAAGCGCTTGAATAGTCATGCGATTGTCAGCCGTTGCGTCTATCCTCACAAAAGCGCTTGTGTTCCGGAACCGAGCAGGTTAGTGGGGCAGCAATGGAGAGGTGGCCGAGTGGTCGAAGGCGCTCCCCTGCTAAGGGAGTAGGGCTCAAAAGGTCCTCGTGGGTTCGAATCCCATCCTCTCCGCCATCCCGTTTGGGACTCTCCACCACCTAAATCCGGCTTTCCCCGCCCTTGATCGCGGCGTGTTCGCACCAATTGCTTACTTGGGAGCGGCTCTGCTTTGTGCAATGGAGCGGCTAGTGGCGGCCCTGTAACGGGGCTATGCTCGATTTCCGATCCAGCACAAAGGATACTGCGTTGAAAGTCGCCGTACTTGCGACGATAGCGCTGCTCGCTTTTTCGGCCAACTCGGTATTGGCGAGGCTGGCGCTTGGCGCGGGGGATATGAACGCCACAGGTTATACCGGTGTGCGGATTGTGTCGGGAGCGTTGGCTTTGTCCGCGATACTCTATTTCCGCGGGCGCAGGACTAGTGACGCCAGGATCGTCATCCATGGCAGCTGGCGAGGGGCTGCTGCCTTGTTTGGCTACGCGCTGGCCTTCTCGATCGCTTACCTGATGCTGGGAGCCGGAACCGGCGCGCTCATCCTTTTTGCCAGCGTGCAGATCGGGATGCTGGCGTGGGCTATCCTCAAAGGTGACAGGCCAGGGCTTTTGGAGTGGCTCGGCTTCGGCATTGCATTTGCTGCCCTGGCGTTTCTTGTGGCGCCGGGACTCGTGGCGCCGCCGCTGCTCGGCGCGGCATTGATGGCCGCTGCGGGGTTGTCCTGGGCGGCGTATTCGTTGCTGGGACAGGGATCTCGTGCGCCGTTGGCTGATACAGCCGGAAATTTCATTCGCTGCCTGCCGATTGCCCTGGTGCTGGTGCTCACTTCTGATCTTGCGCATACGAGCAGCGCGTCAGGTCTCGCCTATGCGGTCGCCTCGGGGGCGATTGCTTCCGGCATGGGCTACGCCATTTGGTACACGGTGCTGCCGAGCATATCCCGCGTCAGCGCGGCATTGGTTCAGTTGACGGTTCCAGCCATTGCCGCGGCGGGCGGCGTGCTGTTCATCGGGGAACCGCTGACAGGTCGCCTGCTGGTTTCGTCGGCTGGTATTCTGGGTGGTGTCGCACTGGCCCTGCTCGCGGCGAACTGGCGTAAATCCAGGACGCCACAGACTGGCGCAGCATGATGCCGCCCTGTCCATTGCCCCCTAAGACCGGAAACGGGGGCGGTCACAGTATCTGAATGGATGCTGACGACGCCAGGCGCCCCTTGCGCCACGTGCCGGGGGGCACGCCGACGACCTTCTTGAAGGCTCGGTTGAATGCGGCTTCGGATTCGTATCCGACTTCGGCCCCGGCCTGCGCGATACTGATCCCTGGGCTCTCCAGCCGCCGTGCCGCCAGTTGCATGCGCCAGCGTCCCAGATACTGCATCGGCGGGACGCACGAATAGTGCGTGAAGCGGCTGGCAAAGACGGATCTGGACAGGCCGACGGCACGTGCCAGGCTTTCAAGGGACCAATTGTCAGCAGGCCGACCGTGGATCAGGCGTAATGCCTTGCCAATTTGAGGGTCACGCAAGGCGGAAAGCCAACCTCGCGCATCCATTGGCAGGGTATCGACATAGTCGCGCAAGACTTCAACAAAGAGCAATTCGGCGAGCTTGGCCAGCACGGTTTCACCACCCAGACGCTCGCTCTGGGTTTCGGAAACGGCATGGTGGACCAGGTGCGACAGCCAGCCCTGCCCTGCGGTGCCTCGCCCGTGCAGCACGCGCGGCAATGAGCTGATGAACGGGTTGTACGGATGGATATCGCACCCAAGATAGCCACAGATGAAGCGGCATGTTCCGGCATTTGAGCCATCGTTGACGATATAGGGCAGCTGCCGGTCGACCGGTTTATGATAAACGGCAAGGTCCGGCTTGGCCCGCATCCCGATCGACGAGCAGAGCGCATGCGCGTCGTCCATGGGAAACGCCACAATATCGCCAGCGTGAAGCCGGAGCGGTTCGAGGGAATAGTCGGTCAGTTCCGCCCAGCACGAGCCTTCGATCAGCGTGTGAAAAAAGAACACATATTGGGAAACCGGCATGACCGCTGCCGCAACCGCTGACGCTTTGGGAGCCTCAGCCACCCAAGGTTCGTGAAACGTGTTGTCGAAAAAGATCGCACCGGTCAACCGAACCGCCGCGAGTACGTCGGAGAGAACATCCATTGGCTTGCACTCCGGCTGAGGCAGCCCTTCCTCCTGCAGGGGCCATCAGATCGACCAGAATATTCCTCAACGGGCCTCGCGACAAGCTGGACGCGCGCGCTGGATCGCCCGCGTCGGGACGCCTGAGCAACAGAACCGGACGATTGGCCATTGCCGATATCCGGGTCCGGCCTACCATTTGGCCCCACAGCGATCCTCCAGTGGGAGCACGGCCATGAACATCGAAACCATCAGCAATTTTGCGGCGAGCCAGCGTGGCGCGGTTTTGGACGCCGGGCATCCTGACTACGAGCAAACGCGCAAGCTCTACAACGCCATGATCGACAAGCGGCCCTTGCTCATTGCCCGCTGCTCCGATGTCAGCGACGTCATCTCGGCGGTCAATTTTGGCCGCGACAACAAGCTCGCTATCGCGATCCGGGGCGGCGGCCATAATGGTCCCGGCTTTGGCAGTGTCGACGAAGGTCTGGTGATCGATCTGTCAACGATGAAGGGCGTGCGCGTAGATCCGATCAGGCAGACCGTCAGGGTCGGCCCCGGCTGCACAACCGGTGACGTCGATCACGCGACCCACGCCTTCGGCCAGGCCGTGCCATTCGGCATCATTTCCACCACCGGCGTTGCCGGACTGACCTTGAATGGCGGGCATGGCTATCTCAGCCGGCAATACGGGCTGACCATCGACAGCCTTCTTGAGGCTGACGTGGTGCTTGCCGATGGCCGTTTTGTCACTGCCAGCGAGAAGGAAAACCCCGATCTGTTGTGGGCGCTGCGCGGCGGCGGCGGCAATTTCGGCGTGGTGACCAGTTTTCTGTTCCGCACCCATCCAGCCAAGGACGTCTATGGCGGGCCGATTGTCTTCGATCTCTCCGAAGCTGCTGGCGTGATGCGCTGGTATCGCGAGTTTCAGGCCAGCGCACCCAATAATTTTTGCGTCTGGCTGGGCCTGCAGACCATCCCGAGCGGCGAGCCGTTCCCGCAGGAGCATTGGGCCAAACGGATGTGCATTCTGCTGGTCGCGCATAGTGGCGCGGGTGCCAAGGAAGCGGTTGACGCGATCCGCCAGCAATTGCCGACTCCGCTCTTCGATTGGGCGGGTGACATGCCGTATCCAGCGTTGCAGGCGATGTTCGATGCGCTCTACCCCACGGGGCTGCAATGGTATTGGAAGGGCGACTTCGTCAAATCGCTGCCCGACGCGGCGATCGATGCCCATATTGCGCATGCATCCAAGGCCCCCAGCGACGAGTCGCTGATGCATCTTTACCCGATCGACGGCGAGGTGCATCGCCGCAACTCAAGCGACGCGGCCTGGAATTGCCGCGACGCCACCTGGTCGATGGTCATCGCCGGGGTCGCTCCCGATCCCAAGCAGGCCGGGGCGATCAAAAGCTGGGCCAAGGGCTATTGGGAAGCCGTGCATCCGTACAATCTTGCGGGGGCTTATCCAAATTTCATGATGGATGACGAAGGCGAAGCCCGGCTACGCGCAACCTATGGCGACAACTATCCCAGGCTTGCCGCGCTGAAGGAAAAGTTCGACCCGACGAACTTGTTCCACGTCAACCAAAACGTCCGACCCGCCCATTAACCGCCGCCAGCAACTGGCCGGACGGCGGTCGCCCTTGGAAGACATGCCGGGCTTGCACGCCCGGCATTTCATAGCCAATCCTGCTGCGGGGTTCGTGCAGCAGATTGACAGCTCCCATAATATCCGACAATCTGGATATATGGAATCAACGGATGCAATTCCGGCTTTAGCCGCTCTCGCCCAAACGACTCGTCTCGAGACGTTCCGGTTGCTCGTGCAACACGAGCCTGACGGGCTTCCCGCAGGCGAACTCGCCAGGCTGCTGGAAATTCCGCAGAACACCATGTCGGCGCACCTGGCAACGCTGTCCAGAGCCGGCCTTGTCGAGGGCGAACGACGTAGCCGCTCGATCATCTATCGCGCCAAGCTCGATCAGCTCCGCGATCTGATGCTGTTCCTGGTCAAGGATTGCTGCGGCGGCAATGCCGAACTCTGCGCGCCTTTGATTGCCGAACTCACCCCCTGCTGCCCTCCCCAGGAAATCCGGCAATAGCCATGTCCATCTTCGAACGTTATCTCACCCTGTGGGTCGCGATCTGCATTGTCGTCGGTGTCGTCGCCGGCCATTTGCTTCCCGGAGTATTCCAGGGCATCGGCGCCTTGGAATACGCCCAGGTGAACCTGCCAATGGCGGTGCTGATCTGGCTCATGATCATTCCCATGCTGGTGCGCATCGACTTCGCGAGCCTCAGGCATGTGGGTGGATACTGGCGCGGGATCGGCGTGACCCTGTTCATTAACTGGGCGGTCAAGCCGTTCTCAATGGCGCTACTTGGCTGGCTGTTTATCGGCTGGCTGTTCCGCCCCTATTTGCCGGCCGGCCAGATCGACAGCTACATCGCCGGCCTCATCATATTGGCCGCCGCGCCTTGCACCGCCATGGTGTTCGTGTGGTCGAACCTGACCAAGGGCGAGCCCCACTTCACGCTGAGCCAGGTCGCCCTGAACGATACGATCATGATCGTCGCCTTCGCGCCGCTGGTGGGATTGCTGCTTGGCCTGTCGGCGATCACTGTCCCCTGGGGCACGCTGGTGTTGTCGGTCGGGCTCTACATCGTCGTGCCGGTCGTTGCGGCCCAGCTGGTTCGGCGCTGGCTGCTGGCCAAGGGCGGGGATGCCGCCATCAACCGCATTCTCGCGGTGTTGCAACCCATCTCGATCGCTGCGCTCTTGCTGACGCTGGTTATGCTGTTCGGCTTCCAGGGCGAACAGATCATCGCCCAGCCACTGATCATCGGGCTGCTGGCGATCCCGATCCTGATTCAGGTCTATTTCAACTCCGGGCTGGCCTATGTGCTCAACCGCGTATCGGGCGAGCAGCATTGCGTCGCCGGTCCATCGGCGCTGATCGGCGCCTCCAACTTCTTCGAGCTGGCGGTCGCCGCCGCCATCAGCCTGTTCGGCTTCAACTCCGGCGCTGCGCTGGCCACCGTTGTCGGCGTGCTGGTGGAAGTGCCGGTGATGCTGTCGGTGGTCTGGATCGTGAACGGTTCGAAGGCTTGGTACGAACGCGGTGCCGCCGTACAGTACAACACCAAAGCGAGGGCAGCGGATTGACCGTCACCATCTATCACAACCCCGATTGCGGCACCTCCCGCAACACCTTGGCGATGATCCGCCAGTCCGGCGTCGAACCGGTGGTCATCGAATATCTCAAGACGCCCCCCAGCCGCACCCGCATCCTTGAGCTGCTGCAGAGCGCCGGGATGACAGTGCGTGAGGCACTCCGTCAGAAAGGCACGCCTTATGCGGATCTCGGGCTGGCGGATATGTCATTGACCGAGGACGCCCTGCTCGACGCCATCGCGGCGCACCCGATCCTGCTCAACCGCCCCTTCGTCGAGACGCCAATCGGCACCCGTCTGTGCCGTCCCTCCGAGCGTGTGCTCGACATCCTCGAGA
>JBEBXE010000138.1:0-8224 GCA_040391705.1 Aerobium aerolatum | reverse complement strand
GTCACCCGCCGATCTGGCCTGCTTCCCAGCCGAGAATTGCGCGTTTGCGGGTCAGGCCCCAGTGATAGCCGGTGAGGGCGCCGGTTTTGCCCAGGGCGCGGTGGCAGGGAACCACGAAGGACACCGGGTTGGCGCCGATGGCTGCGCCGACGGCGCGGCTGGCGGCGGGGTTGCCGATTTCGGCGGCGATCGACGAATAGGTCCGGGCGCGGTTCATCGGGATGTTGAGCAGCGCTTCCCAGACACTGATCTGGAAGTCCGAGCCGATCAGCACGACGCGCAGCGGCTCTTCCGGGCGCCAACGCGCCGGGTCGAAGATGCGCGCGGCGTAGGGCGCGGTGGCGCTCATGTCCTCGACATAGACGGCGTTGCGCCAGCGGCTCGACATGTCATCGAACGCGGCCTTTTCCTCGCCGCTGTCGCAGAACGCCAGCCCCGCCAGGCCGCGATCGGTCACCATGATCAGCGCGGTGCCGAACGGCGACAGATGATAGCCATAGCGGATGGTCACGCCCTGCCCGCGGGTCTTGTAGGCGCCGGGCGACATCGCCTCATGCGTCACGAACAAATCGTGCAGGCGGCCGGGGCCGGACATGCCGACCTCCAGCGCGGTGTCGAGCAACGGCAGGCCGGTGTCGAGCAGCCGGCGCGCATGATCCAGCGTCACCGCCTGCAGGAACCCCTTGGGCGACAGGCCGGCCCAGCGCGTGAACAACTTCTGAAGCCCGCCCGGCGTTTCGCCGACCTCTTCGGCGAGCTGTTCCAGCGATGGCTGCTCGCGATAGTTCAGGCTGATCTTCTCGATTGCCTGGCGGACGATGTCGTAGTCGCTGCCGACCGGGGTGATATCTTTCTGCAGGATGGCTGTTTGCACGTTCATGGAAATTCTCCTTGAGCTGCAGTATCGCCTGTCGGCGCGCCCGCAGCCACCCGTTTCCTGCCTGAATCAGCGGGCGTTCTGACGAACGCTACTCCGCTGCTTCAGTTCAATTCCGAGCCGCATTTGTGCAACGCCAGACGATTCCGTCTGGCTGCAAAATGCTCTATCCAGCTTTCGCCGTCGACAGCGCCCGGCCAAAGGCGGTGGCGAAGCTTTCGCGGTCGTCCGGGTTGAGGAACGCGCCGATCTGCACCAGTTGCCCCTCGCCCTCGACCGCCATGCCGGTGATGCCGATTTCTTCATGGCGAGCCACGCGGAACCGCGCCCAGAACGGGTTGAAATGATGCGCTTCGGAGCGGCCCGATGGCGCGGTCTTGACGATGTCGAGCGCCAGACGCGAGACCGACACCTCCTCGCGCGCCCGCGCTGCCCGGTAATTGAGCTTGAAAGCGATATAGATCGCCAGCATATCCAGCCCGAAGAAGCCGAACACCGGCCACGCGCCGATCGACAGGAAGAACAGCCCTGTCGCCAGCCAGATGCCGCCGAGAAGGCTCATCAGCACGATGAAGCCGGTGCGCCCGAGCGAACGGTGCGGCAAAAGCAGCGCGCGGAAGATCGGTTCATCGGCGGGTTTCATCTTTGACATGGGCCGAAGTATAGAGGGCATATGGAAAAGCCGAAAATCAAAAAAGCTGAGGCTGCGATCACAACTCGCAAACCCGCGCCGCGACGCAAGCGCCTGACGGCGTATTCGCCGGCCGAGATCGAGGAAATCTTCCGGCGGTTTTCGGTGCAGCGGCCCGAGCCCGAAGGCGAGCTGGAGCACGTCAACGTCTTCACCCTGCTGGTTGCCGTGGTGCTGTCGGCGCAGGCGACCGACGCCGGCGTCAACAAGGCGACGCGGGCGCTGTTTGCCATCGCCGAGACGCCGGAAAAGATGCTGGCGCTGGGCGAAGAGACGGTCGCCAACCACATCCGCACCATCGGGTTGTGGCGCACCAAGGCCAAGAACGTCATCCTGCTTTCAAAGGCGCTGATCGACAATTTCGGCAGCGAAGTGCCGTCGACGCGCGACGAACTGGTGACGCTGCCGGGCGTCGGGCGGAAAACCGCCAATGTCGTGCTCAACATGTCGTTCGGCCAGCACACGATGGCGGTCGACACCCACATCCTGCGCATCGGCAACCGCATCGGTCTCGCGCCGGGCAAGACGCCCGAGCAGATCGAGGACATTCTCGTCCGCATCATCCCCGACCACTACATGCGCCACGCGCATCACTGGCTGATCCTGCATGGCCGCTATGTCTGCAAGGCGCGCAAGCCGGACTGCCCGGCCTGCGTCATCGCCGACATCTGCAAGTCGCCGGAAAAGACCACGTCGATTCCGGCCCCGCTGGTGCCGGCCGAGGCGCTGGAGGCGGCGCAGTAAGGCTCAGCGCGCCGCGTCGCGGGCGGAAATCATCTTGTGCAGATGCACCATCATCGCCGCGGCAAACAGCGGCGTCAGCAAATTGACGAGCGGGATCGACAGCACGGCGGCAATCAGCAGGCCGGCGAGGAACACCGTGCCGGCGTAGCGGCGGCGCAGGGCTTTGGCCTCGGCCTCGCTGCGGAAGCGCATCGCGGCAAACTCGAAGAATTCGCGGCCGAGCAGATAGCCGTTGACGATGAAGAACGCCGCGATGTTGACGCCGGGGATCAGCAGCAGCAACAGCGCCAACAGGTTGGCTACTACCACCAGAAGCAGAAATTTGACCGACACCAGCGCCGCCGTCGTCATCGGCAGCGCCCGGCCCGGCGCATCGTTGGGATAGTCCTCGCGTTCGACAATCTCGGCGACGTCATCAAGGAAGAACCCGGCGATCACGGCTGTGACGGGCGCAATCAGCAGGCCCAGCCCGAGCGCCAGCACCAGCCCGGCGAGGATGGCAGCGGCAAAGCCGAACCAGCTCGCCCAGGCGGGAAGCTCCGGCATCATGTCGAGCAGCGGCGGCAGCGCGAAAAAATCGACAATTCCGGTGATGGCGAACCACAGGCCGATCAGCGCCAGAACCGTCAACCCGAGCGACTTGAACAACACCGCACGGAATTCACGCGTCAGAACGCGGCCCGCAGCAGCGGCGGCAGCTTCAAGGATCATGGCCTCTCCTTCATTGGTGCATGAAATAGGGGGGCCGGTGCGCCCCTGCAAGGACGGCAGCCGATGGCGGATGCCGTTGTCGTGCTTGCGTGTTGTTTTGCCGCCATGCAGCGGCTAAAGACGGGTCGTCTTTCAAGGCCGGCAGTGTCGGCATCCAAACCAGCATCCGGCAAGAACGGGGATTTTCATGAGCCAATACGACGTGCTCTGCATCGGAAATGCGATCGTCGACATCATCGCGCGGTGTGACGAGGCTTTCCTGAGCGAGAACGCCATCATCAAGGGCGCCATGAACCTGATCGACGCCGAACGCGCCGAGCTGCTCTACAGCCGCATGGGCCCGGCGATCGAGGCTTCCGGCGGCAGCGCCGGCAACACTGCCGCGGGCGTCGCCAGCCTCGGCGGCAGGGTCGCGTTCTTCGGCAAGGTCGCCAAAGACCATCTCGGCGGCATCTACACCCACGACATCCGCTCGCTCGGCGTGGCGTTCGACACCACGCCGCTCGACACCGCGCCGCCGACCGCGCGCTCGATGATCTTCGTCACGCCGGACGGCGAGCGCTCGATGAACACCTATCTCGGCGCCTGCGTCGAGCTCGGGCCGGAAGACGTCGAGGAAGACAAGGCCAAGGCCGCGCAGGTGACCTACTTCGAAGGCTATCTGTGGGATCCGCCGCGCGCCAAGGACGCCATCCGGCGCACCGCCAGCCACGCCCATGCGGCGGGCCGCGAAGTGGCGATGACGCTGTCGGATTCGTTCTGCGTCGACCGCTACCGCGATGAATTCCTCGAGCTGATGCGTTCCGGCACCGTGGACATCGTGTTTGCCAACGAAAGCGAACTGAAGGCGCTCTACCAGACGGCGTCTTTTGAAGCCGGCCTCGAGGCGATCCGCGCGGATTGCAAGCTGGCTGTCGTGACCCGTTCAGAGCTGGGTTCGGTTGCCGTGCGCGGCGACGAAACGGTGGAGATCGACGCCATCGAGATCGGCGAGCTGGTCGACACCACCGGCGCGGGCGACCTCTACGCCGCCGGCTTCCTCTATGGCTACACCAGCGGACGCAGCCTTGCCGATTGCGGCGCGCTCGGCTCGCTGGCGGCTGGCCTCGTCATCCAGCAGGTCGGACCACGTCCGCGGCAGAACCTGCGCGAAGAGGCCCAGCAGCGCGGGCTGATCTAACCCGTCACGGAATATCTTCCGGGCGTCGGCCCGGCCTGCCACGGTAGGCCGGGAGCGACCAGCCGTAACGAATCGCGCCGCCGCGAATGCAAAAGGCAACGAGGAAGCCCGGAACCGCCGCCAGCAGCAGGTGCAGCCCGGCGATATCGAGGACGGTGAAGGTCACTGCGCCTGCCATCGCGGCAGTGATGTAGATCTCCGGCCGCATCAGCACCGTCGGCTCGCCGGCGATCTGATCGCGCAGGATGCCGCCGAACGTCGCCGTCAGCACGCCCATGATGACGGCCACCAGCGCCGACCCGGTCACCACCAGCCCCTTCCACGCGCCGAACACGCAATAGGCGGCCAGGCCGGTGGCATCGAGCCACAGCAGCAGCTTGTAGCGCGACTCGACCAGATACGATGTGAAGTAGATGAGGACCGCGATAGCGGCGCAGACGACGAGATAGTCGTGGTTCTGGATCCAGAACACCGGCACGCCGAGAATAATATCCCGGACGGTGCCGCCGCCGATGCCGGTCAGCCCGGCGAAAAACAGAAAGCCGATGATGTCGAGCTGCTTGCGCGATGCTGCAAGCGCGCCGGTGGCGGCAAACACCGCCACGCCGGCATAGTCGAAGAAAACAATCTGATCCATCGCGGCCTCCACACCCACGTGTAGCGGATGGCCGCGACGGGAGAAAGAAAAAGGTCAGGCGTCTTTTTCAGCCTGTTCGTTCGGTGGGCCTGGTTCGACCGGCGTTGCAGGCTCTGCGCTCTGCTTCGGCCCGCCCTTCGACACGCCCACCATCGCCGGACGCAATACCCGGTCACCAATGACATAGCCGGTCTGGACGACCTGCACCACTGTGGCGCTCGGAACGTCGGGATTGGGCACCTCGAAGATCGCCTGATGGAAGTGCGGATCGAACTTCTCACCTTCCGGATTGAGCTTTTTGACGCCGTGGCCCTCCAGCGCCGTCAGCATCGCACGGCCGGTCAGTTCGACGCCTTCGATCAGCGCCTTGAAGCCGACATCGCCGCTTTCCTTCGCTTCGGCCGGAATCGCATCCAGCGCCCGCGTCAGATTGTCGGACACCTGCAGCATGTCGCGGGCGAAATTGGCGATCGCATAGGCCCGCGCATCGTGCACGTCGCGTGCGGTGCGGCGGCGCAGGTTCTCCATTTCGGCGGCGAGACGCAGCGCGCGATCCTTGAGTTCCTCGTTTTCCTTGACGAGCCGGATGACGGCTTCATAGTCAGCCGTCTGGCCCTGCGCGTCTATGCCGGCCTGAAAGGCCTCGCCGGTCGCAACGGTTTCCGCATACTCGTTCTCGGCCGCAGTCGGCTCGGGCGCGCGTTCATCTTTGGGCTGATCGCTCATCGCATGACCCCTTGTCCAATGGTTCTTGAAGTTGCGCCCGATATCGAGGTTTGGGCCCCGAAAATCAAGGGAGGAAAGCGAATTCACACGACTCCGTCCCTGTGGAGACCCCAGACTCGCGCTGGCCCGGGGCGGGCGGGCTAAGCCTTTCGAAACTTCGTGCTGCTAGCGCTGCTGTTCGACCGGACGGACGCGACACAGCGATTCAGCATGAAACGAACCCCTTCGAGGCGGAAAAGAAGCCGCCGCTCCCCTTTTCGGCTGCTGCGCACCGCAGGCGTCGTCGCGGCCCTCGCGGTTGCGGCAGCGGCCGGCCTTGAGCCGGCGCAGTTCCAGTCGCTGTTGCCCGAGGTCGCCAAGGTGATTCCCGGCCTCAAGGACGACGTGCCTCGCCCGGTCGCGCTGGTCGGCATGGTGCGGCCGATGCCACTGTGCGGCAGCGGCAAGCGGATCTCCTGTGTCGTCGATGGCGACACGTTCTGGGTGTCTGGTGAAAAGGTGCGGCTCGAAGGCATCGACGCGCCCGAGATCAAGGGGGCCTGCACGTACGAACGCGATCTGGCCCGGCGCGCCACAAACCGCCTCAGCGACATCCTCTCCCGCCAACAATTCACCTTGCGCCGCAGCGGCACCGACCGCTATGGCCGCACGCTGGCGCGGGCCGACACGCCGCATGGCGAAGTCGGCGATATTCTGGTCAACGAAGGGCTGGCCCGGCCTTGGCGCGGACGTCGCGAACAATGGTGCGGCTGAGGTTCAGCGCAACAGGCGGCTGATGATCTGCGCGGTGTAGTCGACCATCGGCACGATGCGGGCATAGTTGAGCCGCGTCGGTCCGATCACGCCGAGCGCGCCAACGACGCGCGAATCCTTGTCGCGATAGGGCGCCACCACCAGCGACGACCCCGACAGCGAGAACAGCTTGTTCTCCGAGCCGATGAAGATGCGCACGCCATGGCCTTCTTCGGCGATGTCGAGCAGCTGGATCAGGCCGTCCTTGGTTTCCAGATCGTCGAACAGGTGACGCAACAGGTCGATATCCGCCTGTGCGGTGACGTTTTCGAGCAGGTTCGCCCGGCCCCGGACGATCAGCCGCGACGGCAAGCCACTGTCGGTTCCGGCCCAGACGGCCAGGCCGCGCTCGACCAGATCCTGCGACAGCGCATCCAGCGCCGCGCGCGTTTCTTCCTTGAGGCGGCCGATCTCGACGCGCGCTTCGGCAAGCGTGCGGCCGCGAATATGGGCGTTGAGGAAGTTCGACGCTTCGTGCAGCTGCGACGTCGTCACCCCCACCGGCAGGTCGACGACGCGGTTTTCGACATCGCCGTTCTGCGACACCATCACCGTCAGCGCCTTGGTCGGTTCGAGCTGGATGAACTCGATGTGCTTGAGCGGCACTTCGGTCTTGGTGGTCAGCACGACGCCGGCGCCGCGCGACATGCCCGACAGCATCTGGCTGGCTTCGATCAGCATGTGCTCCAGCGTCGCGCCGCTGCCCGACGCCTTGACCTGCGCCTCGATGACGCGGCGTTCCTCTTCGGAAAGATCGCCCAGTTCCATGAACGCATCGACGAAGAACCGCAGCCCGGCCTGCGTCGGCAGGCGACCGGCGGACACATGCGGGGCGTAGATCAGGCCGAGATGCTCGAGGTCGCTCATCACGTTGCGGATCGTCGCCGGCGACAGCGCCTGCGGCAACAGGCGCGACAGGCTGCGCGAGCCGACCGGCTCGCCGTCACGCAGATAAGTGTCGACGATGACGCGGAACACGTCGCGTGAGCGCGCATCGAGTGACTGCAACTGCCGCGCGAACAGAGGCTTTGTCATCGTTTGTCTCGCTTCCTTCATCGGCAAAGATATAATCCCTTCGCAGCAGGACGCAACGGCTGCTGAAACAACCCGCAAAGCCCTTTTCCTTTGCGTCCCCACCCGAACTGGGGCTACAAGCCCCGCACATTGTAAAGGACCAGAAGAGACCATCATGCGGCCATCCAAGCGCCAGCCCGACGAGATGCGGGCAATTTCGTTCGAGCGCGGCGTGTCGAAACACGCCGAAGGCTCCTGCCTCGTCAAGTTCGGCGACACCCATGTGCTGTGCACGGCCAGCCTCGAAGAGCGAGTCCCGCCATGGTTGCGCAATTCCGGCAAGGGCTGGGTCACGGCCGAATACGGCATGCTGCCGCGCTCCACCGGCGACCGGATGCGGCGCGAGGCGTCTTCGGGCAAGCAGGGCGGACGGACGCTCGAAATCCAGCGCCTGATCGGCCGCAGCCTGCGCGCCGTGGTTGACCTGCAAGCGCTCGGCGAAGTCCAGATCACAGTCGACTGCGATGTCATCCAGGCCGATGGCGGCACCCGTACCGCTGCGATCACCGGTGGTTTCGTGGCGCTCTACGACTGCCTCAAATGGATGGAAACCCGCCAGATGATCAGCGTGCCGAAGGTCCTGAAGGACCACGTCGCGGCGATTTCCTGCGGCATCCACAACGGCACGCCGGTGATCGACCTCGACTATGACGAGGATTCGTCTGCCGACACCGACGCCAACTTCGTCATGACCGGCAAGGGCGGCATCGTCGAAGTGCAGGGCACCGCCGAAGGCGAGCCGTTCAGCGAAGAACAATTCGCCGCGCTGATGGCGCTGGCCAAAAACGGCGT
>JBEBXE010000137.1:0-8245 GCA_040391705.1 Aerobium aerolatum | reverse complement strand
ACGCGGATCTTCACGTTGTAATCAACAACCCGCTTTACCGGAACAAGTACTTTCATGCGCTTGGGACCTTTCTGACGATGTTTCGGGCGGGCTCTCTGCGCCTCAGATCATCCATTCACCGGAAACACCTGCCGTGTTTCTGGTTCCTCGACGACTGGGAACACGCCGTGGCTGCAGAGGCTGTAGTCATCCCTCCGCCCAGCGTCAATATCCGCTTTGGGCTCAAACCGTTTGAAAAATACGCTTCAGGACTGTGATGTCGGCCTGGGTCAGCCGCGGCCCCAGGGTGTAGGCGGTTCTGCGGGGGTTGCTGTCTCCACCGGTGGCGGGAGTACAATTTCGCGGTTGAATATTGGAACGCCGCGCCGCCGCAACAGCACCACCAGAACAGCGCCGGCAAGGATGCCGCCGACATGGGCTGCCCACGACACTTCGTCCTCGCCCATCGCCGCCAGCATGACGAACTGGAACAGCACCCACAGCGCCAGCAGGATCCAGGCCGGCAGGCGCAGCGGCACGCGGCCCAGCGCCAGCACCCAGACTTTGACGCGCGGGTGGAGGATGAGATAGGCGGCGACGATGCCGGCGACCGCGCCGGATGCGCCGATCAGCGGCGAATGGGAGTCCGGCACGACGAGGCCGTGAAACAACGCGCCGGCAACCGCGCAGGCGAGATAGAAGATCAGGTATTTGACGTGGCCCAGCGCGTCTTCGACATTGTCGCCGAACACCCAGAGAAACAGCATGTTGCCGCCCAGATGCCAGAGATCGGCATGCAGGAAGGCATAGGTGAGGTAGGTGGCGTAGCCCGGCACGATGTCCATCGCCGGCGGGCGGATGACGTCGTCGAACAGCGTCACCGGGATGTAGCCGAAGCTGATGGTCGCCGCCGTGACGACGTCTTCCGTCGCAAAGGCGGTGAACAGATAGACGAGGCAGTTGAGCGCGATGATGCCGAACGTGACGTACGGGCGGCGGATGTGTTTCAGGGTGTTGGCGTCATGCAGGGGTATGAACATCTTGCCTCCCGGCGCGCGATGGGAACTGCCGTCCAGCCATCAACGGTTCTGACCCGGCACCCATAACACGTCGCTTTCGCCATTGTCATTGACGGCACGGCCGGCAACGAACAGGAAATCGGAGACGCGGTTGATGTATTTGAGCGCTTCCGGGCTGACGATTTCGCCGTCTTTTTGCGACAGCTCGACCATGATCCGCTCGGCGCGGCGCGATACGGTGCGCGCCAGGTGCAGGGCGGCGGCGGCCGGCGAACCGCCGGGCAGGATGAACGAGCGCAGCGGCTTGATCGGCTTGTTGAGCGCGTCGATGTCAGTTTCGAGGCGTTCGACCTGCGAGGCAACGATGCGCAGCGGCTCGTAGCTCAGCGTCTCGCCGGTGTCGGGCGTTGCAAGGTCGGCGCCGAGATCGAACAGATCGTTCTGGATCCGGCTCAGCATCGCGTCGAGTTCGGGATGGCTGGTCCCGGTGTGCAGCCGCGCCATGCCGATGCAGGCATTGGCTTCGTCGACGGTGCCATAGGAGGCGACGCGCAGATCGTGCTTGAGGCGGCGCGGGCCGGAGCCGAGGCCCGTGGTACCGTTGTCGCCGGTACGGGTGTAAACCTTATTGATCTTGACCATGGGGTCCTCCGGAGTGGTTCAGCTGCCGCTTTGCGACAGGTACAGCGCAACCATGATGAAGACCAGCGCCAGGAACTGCAGGACCACGCGCGCCTGCATCAGCTTATTGGACGTATTGCCTGAACCGCCCTTCATCAGGTTGATGAGCCCGCGGATGAGCACGATCACAACGGCAGCCATGAACAGAATGGCGATAATGTAGAAGACTGTGGACATTGGTGGTCTTTCTGAACCAGGGCTTGCACGGTATGCAACTTTAGGGCGGCTAGGCGCTTATCGACCCATGGGCTTGCGATCTGTAGGCCCCATTTCCCATATTCGCGTGCGGGACACAATCGGCCGGAAAGATGCTGCGGACAATTGCAATCATCAAACGCGTCTTGGGCGACGCTCTTGGACACTTCAATTACGACGATGGCTGGGCGCTTTCCAGCCACATTGCGTTGTCGGCCCTGCTCGCGCTGTTTCCATTCCTGATTTTTGCTACCTCGCTGGCGAGTTTTCTCGGCGCGCAGGCGTTTTCCGACACGGCGGTGCACCTGATCTTCGATACCTGGCCCGACGCCATCGCTGCGCCGATTGCGCGCGAGGTCGAGAACGTACTGACCATCCAGCGCGGTGATTTCCTCACCATCGGCATTCTCGCCGCCGCCTATTTCGCCTCCAACGGCATCGAGGCGCTGCGTGTCGGCCTCAACCGCGCCTATCGCGTCATCGACACCCGTTCGATCTTCTATCTGCGCGCCCAAAGCCTTGCCTTCGTCGTGCTGGCCACGGTCGGCTTCCTGATCGTCTCGACACTGCTGGTGTTTTTGCCGATCGCCATCGGCATTGCCGAGCGGACGCTGCCGTGGATCAGCCCCTATACCGGCACCATCGCGTTGTGGCGCATCAGCATCGCCACCATCATCATCGTGCTGGCGCTGATCGTCGTGCATCTGTGGCTGCCGGCAGGGCGGCGGCGGTTCAAGGATATCGTGCCGGGGCTGCTGTTCACGCTGGTGTTCTGGGTCGTCGGCTCGTCGGTGTTTGCGGCCTATCTCGGCCGGTTTTCATCCTACGCCTCGACCTATGCCGGCCTTGCCTCGCTGATGATCGCGCTGATGTTTCTCTACATCGTCTCGGCGATCTTCATCCTCGGCGGCGAGCTCAACGCCGCCATCAAGCGCTACACCGACGCCCGCGCCAAGGTGATGCCGAGCTGACATGCTCCACCTCTGGTTGCGCCGCGCGGGGCAGGCAACTGGAAGGGAATGGTTAACCACTACCTGATATCACTTGCTGCGGGGACGGCAAAAAACGGATTTGGCTATAGGCTGAACGGGAAAGCTTCCGAAGCTGGGAATTGCCACGCAGTTCTTCTCAACGCTTCACTCAGGGGAAGGGTACACCGTGCCTAAACTATTCTCGTTCATGACCTCCGACAGCAGCGCGGTTCTCGCCGCCATGGATCGCTCGCAAGCGATCATCCAGTTTGATCTCACCGGAAAAATTCTCGACGCTAACGCAAATTTCTGCACGGCGCTGGGTTATGAATTGCAGGAAATCGTCGGCCAGCATCACCGGATGTTCGTCGACCCGGCCGAGTCCAGCAGCACCGCCTACCGCGACTTCTGGGCGCGACTTGCCCAGGGCGAGTACGACAGCCGCCAGTACAAGCGCATCGGCAAGGGCGGCAAGGAAATCTGGATCGAGGCGTCCTACAACCCGGTGATGCGCGGCGGCAAGCCGTACAAGGTGGTCAAGTTCGCCACCGACATCACGGCGGTGCGCCTGAAAGCCGTTGAAGACGCCGGCAAGCTCGAGGCGATCTCCAAGTCGCAGGCGATGATCGAGTTCACCCCAGACGGCACGATCCTTTCGGCCAACGAAAATTTCTGCAAGACGCTGAACTACGACGTCTCCGAGATTCAGGGCCGCCATCACCGGATGTTCTGCGACCCGAAATATGTCGAGTCGCCGGACTACCGCACGTTCTGGCAGCGGCTCGCCAATGGCGAATTCATTGCCAACGAATTCGTTCGCTACGGCAAGGGCGGCAAGGAAGTCTGGATCCAGGCAGCCTACAATCCGATCGTCGATCTCAACGGCAAGGTGTTCAAGGTGGTCAAGTTCGCCACCGACGTCAGCGAGCGCATGGGCGCGGTGACGGCGCTGGCCAGCGGCCTGCGTGCGCTCGCCGACGGCGACCTGCAGCAGCACATCGACCGCGCCTTCGTGCCGTCGATGGAAGCCGTGCGCATGGACTTCAACGAGGCGGCGCACAAACTGTGCATTGCCATGCAGTCGGTGGGCCAGAACGCCAGCACGATCGCGGCCGGGTCCGAGGAAATCCGTATGGCGGCAGCCGACCTGTCCAAGCGCACCGAGCAGCAGGCGGCTGCGGTGGAAGAAACCGCCGCAGCGCTGGAACAGATCACCGCAACCGTCTCCGACTCCAGCAAGCGGGCTGAAGAAGCCGGCCAGCTGGTGCACCGGACCCGCGAGGACGCCGAGCGCTCGAGCGAGGTGGTGCGCAATGCGGTTGGCGCGATGGACAAGATCGAAGGCTCGTCGGTTGCGATCTCCAACATCATCGGGCTGATCGACGAGATCGCGTTCCAGACCAACCTTCTGGCACTGAACGCCGGCGTCGAAGCCGCGCGTGCCGGCGATGCGGGGCGTGGCTTTGCCGTCGTCGCGCAGGAGGTGCGCGAACTGGCGCAGCGCTCGGCGGCAGCCGCCAAGGACATCAAGGAACTGATCGTCAAGTCGGGCGAGCAGGTGCGGGCGGGCGTGTCGCTGGTCAACGAAACCGGCGTCGTGCTGGAGCGAATCGTCACGCAGGTGCTGGAAATCAACACCAACGTCACCGCCATCGTCCAGGCGTCGCGCGAGCAGGCGACCAGCCTGGCCGAGGTCAACCGCGCGGTGAACTCGATCGACCAGGGCACGCAGAAAAACGCCGCCATGGTCGAGGAATCGACGGCTGCCAGCCACAATCTGGCCCGCGATGCACAGTCGCTGTTCGAGTTGCTGGCGCAGTTCAAGACCGGCAACGCAGCAGCGACCCATGCGCCTGTCTCTGCACCGCCCAGCGCGCGCCCGGTTCCGTCGCCCGCCCGCCAGCTGATGCGGCGCGTCGCCGGCGGCATGGGCGGCAACGCCGCAGCAGCACAGGAAGAGTGGTCCGAGTTCTAAGCCGGCCTTCAACTTGGCGCGGGGTGACTTTACTCAGCCGTCATCCCGGCCAAAGGAGCGCAGCGACTGCCGAGCCGGGACCCATTGGTCCCGACATCGTCGCGCGCGGTTCGGTCCTCGCGACGGCGTGTTTCAGCACTGCCTCGCTTATCCACCACCCGGCCGTGCCCACTCAATAGGTCCCGGATAGCCTGCGGCTTCCGGGATGACGGGAGGGGCTACCGTCGCGTCGCCATGCCGACGCCGACGGTGGTGATCACCATGCCGGCAATCTGCACCAGCGTCAGGGTTTCGTTGAACAGTACCCAGGCGAGGATCGTGGTGACGGCCGGGACGAGGTAGAACAGCGACGAGATTTTGGACATCTCGCCCTCGCGGATCATCGTCATCAGCAGGAAGATCGCGCCGATCGACAGCACCAGGACCAGCCAGGTCATGGCGAAGACCAGTTCGCCGTTGAGCGTGAAGCTGCGCGTTTCAAACAGCAACGATCCGACCAGCATCAGCAGCGCCGCGCCGACATATTGCCAGATCGTCACGGTGACGAGGTCGGCGCTGCGCACGAAGCGCTTCTGCCATACGGTTCCGGCGCTGATCGCCAGTGCGCTGCCGACACAGGCGGCAAAGGTGGCGACGGTAACGCCGCCGAGCGCGTCGCCGATCTTCGGCCCCAGCACGATCAGGATGCCGACAAAGCCGATGCCAAGGCCTGCCCAGTGGCGCGGCTGGACCTTTTCACCCAGCACCCAGCCGGCAATCACCGTCGTGATCAGCGGCTGCAATCCGATGATCAGCGCCGACAGGCCGGCCGGCATGCCGTGCTTGATCGCCCAGAATACCCCGCTGAGATAGACGCCGTGGATCAGCGCGCCGGCAAAGGCAGCGTGGGCGGCCTCGCGCGGCGCAAGCCGGTGGGGGCGCAGCACCAGCGCGATCAGCCCCAGCAGCACCAGCGTGATCAGGCACCGCGCGGCAAGAAAGCTGAACGGCTCCGCCCATGGCATGGCATAGCGCGCGCCGATGAAGCCGGTGGCCCACAACAGCACGAAGAGCGGCGGGATAAAACGAGTGGCGGAGGTCATGGTGTCCTGAAAACGAGGCGTCGCCTGATGCGTCTAATCCTGAACGTCCCGAGAAGCAAACCTACAGGCCGATCATCCGGCGGATGTCGTGCGGGGTCAGCCCCGCCGCGCGCAGGGTGGCAAGGCTGGTATCGCCCCGGCTTTTGGCCAGTTTGCGGCCGTCGTCGCCGAGCACGAGGTCGTGGTGCCGGTAGACCGGCACGGGCAATCCCATCAATTCCTGCAACAGCCGCTGGATCGTCGTGGCAAAGAACAGGTCGCGGCCGCGCACCACATGCGTCGTGCCCTGCAGCGCGTCGTCGACCACCACCGACAAATGATAGCTGGTCGGCACCTCCTTGCGCGCGATCACCACGTCGCCCCAGGCGGTCGGCGCAGCCGAAATGATCCCGGTCTGGCCGCAGGGTCCGGCACCGTCCTCCCGCCACGTCAGCGGTCCTCTGATGCGCGCGCTGGCGGCCTCGACGTTCAGCCGCCATGCAAACGGATCGCCCGCCGCCATCCGCGCAGCGCGTTCGCGCTGCGACAGCTGCCGCTCGGTGGTCGGAAACAGCGGCACCCCGTCGGGATCGCGCGGCCAGTCGACGCCGTCGCCTTCGGCCTCGGAAAGGATCGCGCGCACCTCGCCGCGCGTCAGGAACGACGGATAGACCAGCTCTTCCTCGACCAGTTGCTCCAGCACCTCGGCATAGTCGTCGAAATGTTCCGACTGCCGGCGCACCGGTTGCTCCCAGCTGATTCCGAGCCACGCGAGGTCGCGATAGACGCTCTGCTCGAACGCGGGCGTGCAGCGGGCGGTATCGATATCCTCGATCCGCAGCAGCAGGCGTCCCTCTGCCTCGGCAGCGAGATCAGCGTTGAGCAGCGCGCAATAGGCGTTGCCCAGATGCATCTCGCCATTGGGGCTGGGGGCAAAGCGAAAGACTGGCCGTGTCATGAGCGTGCGGCAACCGGGTTGTGATGGTCATGGGCTGATTGCTACGGTGCGTCGATTGCGACGACAAGGGGGAAATGGTGCAGCGCATATCCGGACCGGACGATATTTCTGAGGGGCTGGCCGCGCTGGTGCTGCTCGACCCGCGGCTTGTCGCCGTGGTGAAGGTAGCAGGCGAGGTGCCGTTGCGGCTGACCGAGCCGGGCTTTGCCAGTCTCGTCTCGATCGTGGTGTCGCAGCAGGTGTCGCGCGCCAGCGCCGACGCCATCATGGGGCGGCTGGCCGCACTGGTCGTGCCGCTGGATGCTGCGGGCATCCTGGCCGGCGGCGAGGACGCCTTGCGCAGCGCCGGCCTGTCGCGGCCCAAGCAGAAGACGGTGCTGGCGCTGGCGGCAACGGTGGCGCGCGGCGAGATCGATCTCGACCACATGACCCGCATCGGTGCCGACGAGGCGATGGCGCGGCTGACGGCGCTGCACGGCATCGGGCCGTGGACGGCGGAGGTGTATCTGCTGTTTTGCGCCGGGCATCCCGACATCTTTCCGGCCCATGACGTGGCGCTGCAAAGCGCGGTCGGCCACGCCTTGGGAATCGAGCCGCGTCCGAGCGCAAAAGCGCTCTATGGTCTGGCCGAATCATGGGCCCCGTGGCGGGGCGTGGCAGCGCGCCTGTTCTGGGCCTACTACCGTGACATGCGCGGCCGCGACGCCTTGCCCACCGTCGTCCCGACCTGAAAAGCGATGAAAAAACAACGCCTCTCACGTTCTCGCGACGAATGATATTCCGCTTCACAATACTGCAATCTCGGGATTACAGTATTTAGGCCGATCGAAAAACGAGCCCAAGGAGGTTTTGTCAGTGACGATCGCCGTCTCACCGGATGCGTTGCCCGCTCTGGTGCTGAACGCGGACTATCGTCCGTTGAGTTACTACCCCTTGTCGCTGTGGTCCTGGCAGGACGCGATCAAGGCGGTGTTCCTCGACCGTGTGAATATCGTTGCCGAGTACGATCATGCCGTGTCTTCGCCATCCTTCTCGATGCGTCTGCCCAGTGTGGTGTGCCTGAAAAGTTACGTGAAGCCATCACGCCACCCGGCTTTCACCCGCTTCAACGTGTTCCTGCGCGACCGCTTTCAGTGTCAGTACTGCGGCACCCATGAAGATCTGACCTTCGACCACGTCACCCCGCGTCGCTGCGGCGGCGCTACGACCTGGGTTAACGTCGTCGCCGCCTGTTCGCCATGCAATCTGCGCAAGGGCGGCCTGTTGCCCGACCACGCGCGGATGTGGCCACGCCAGAAACCCTACCAGCCAACCGTGCAGGACCTGCACAACAACGGCCGCCTGTTTCCACCCAACTATCTGCACGAAAGCTGGATGGATTATCTCTATTGGGACGTCGAACTGGA
>JBEBXE010000136.1:0-8285 GCA_040391705.1 Aerobium aerolatum | reverse complement strand
GCCGGCTTCCGTGGCGCGCTGACGCGCCAGATGACCGGCTATGCCGACAAGGCCGGCATCTCGAAGAAGGAAAAAGTATCGCTGACCGGCGATGACTGCCGCGAGGGCCTTTCCGCCGTGCTGTCGGTGAAAGTTCCGGACCCGAAATTCTCGTCGCAGACCAAGGACAAGCTGGTATCGTCGGAAGTACGGCCCGTGGTTGAAGGCTTGGTCAACGAGTCGCTCAACATGTGGCTGGAAGAGCATCCCGGCGAAGCCAAGATACTGATCGGCAAGGTCGTTGAAGCTGCAGCAGCCCGCGAGGCTGCCCGCCGCGCGCGCGAACTGACGCGCCGCAAGGGCGCTCTGGACATCACCTCGCTGCCCGGAAAACTCGCCGACTGCCAGGAACGCGATCCCGCCAAGTCTGAAATCTTCATCGTCGAGGGTGACTCGGCAGGTGGCTCGGCCAAATCCGGCCGGTCGCGTCAGAACCAGGCGATCCTGCCGCTGCGCGGCAAGATTCTCAACGTCGAACGCGCCCGCTTCGACCGCATGCTGTCGTCCGATACCATCGGCACGCTGATCATGGCGCTGGGCACCAGCATCGGCAAAGACGAGTTCAACGCCGACAAGCTGCGCTACCACAAGATCATCATCATGACTGACGCCGACGTCGACGGCGCCCATATCCGAACCCTGCTGCTGACGTTCTTCTTCCGGCAGATGCCGGAACTGATCGAACGCGGCCATCTCTACATCGCCCAGCCGCCGCTCTACAAAGTGACGCGTGGCAAGTCCTCGCAATACGTCAAGGACGAACGCTCGTTCGAGGAATACCTGATCTCCTCCGGTCTCGACGAAGCGTCGCTGCAAATGGGCAACGGCGAAGTCCGCGCCGGCCAGGACCTGCGGTCCGTGGTCGATGACGCGCTGGCGGTTCGCACCCTGATGAACGGCCTGCACACACGCTATTCCCGCGAGGTCGTCGAACAAGCGGCCATCGCCGGTGCGCTCAACGCCGAGGTCCTCACCAATCCGGCGCAGGCGCTTGAAGCCGCAGCCTATGTGGCGCGACGTCTCGACATGATCTCCGAAGAGACCGAACGGGGCTGGGAAGGCCGCGTCAATTCATCCGACGAAGGCAATGGCGGGCTGGTTCTGGAGCGCACCGTCCGTGGCGTGAAGGAAACGGTGACCCTCGACGCCGGGCTGCTCGGCTCTGCCGATGCCCGCGCACTCGACCGCTACACAGCCCGTTTGCAGGAGATTTACGATCAGCAGCCGGTGCTGCGCCGTAAGGACACCTCGGAAAACGTGACCGGGCCTATGGCCCTGCTCAACGCGGTGTTTGCAACCGGCCGCAAGGGTCTTGCGATCCAGCGCTACAAGGGTCTTGGCGAGATGAACGCCGAGCAGCTTTGGGAAACCACGCTCGATCCGAACGTGCGCTCGCTGCTGCAGGTGCGTGTCCCCGACGCCACCGATGCCGATTCGATGTTTGCCCGCCTGATGGGCGACGAAGTCGAACCGCGCCGCGAGTTCATCCAGGAAAACGCGCTCTCGGTCGCCAATCTGGACGTCTGACCAGCAGTTTTTCCGACGCAATTCCGATCCCCCGGCACGCCCCCTTCTGGGCTCGCGTGCCGGGGGATTTTTTGTTCCGGCGTCAGCCAGACCGCGCTTCCCCCGAAATTCTTGAGTGCGCGACAAAATGGCCGTAGAGTTGAAATGGCGGGGGTTTGGGCACTTTCCATATGCGCGCCCATGCCCGCGCGCATCAAACTGACAGTTTTTCGTCTCGCGAAGCAACAAAATTAGGTCAGCATTGCTGACCCCTCTTGCGCTCAGCCTGCCTGTCTTTTATGCAGTGCGGGTAAGTTTCACTGAAAACACGTCAGGAGCTATGATGTCGGAAGACAGTCTTCTCGATAACGCACTCGTCCGCTTGGACGCGGCTGCAGCCCACCTCAACATTGACGCCGATGTTATCGAGAAACTGAAATTCCCTCGAGAAACGACGAAAGTCCGTCTCATGATCCGCATGGATGACGGATCCAGAAAGTCGTTTCAGGCATGGCGCTGCCGCTATGACGACACGCGCGGCCCGACCAAGGGCGGCATCCGCTTCCATCCCGATTCGACCGCCGACGAAGTCGAAACGCTGGCATTCTGGATGACCTTCAAGTGCGCGGTGATGAACCTGCCTTATGGCGGCGGCAAGGGCGCGGTCCAGGTCGACCCGCGCAAGCTGTCCAAAACCGAACTCGAGCGTCTGTCGCGCGCCTATATCCAGGCGTTCGCGCGCATCATCGGCCCCGACCGCGATATCCCGGCGCCCGACGTCTACACCAACTCGATGATCATGGGCTGGATGGCAGACGAATATGCGCAGATCGTCGGTCAGGCCGTTCCGGCCGTCATCACCGGCAAGCCGATCGCGCTGGGCGGCTCGCTCGGCCGTGGCGATGCGACCGCACGCGGCGGTTACTATCTGGTGCGCCACCTGACGGACGACCTCAATTTCGGCGCGTCGATTCGCGTCGCGATCCAGGGCTTCGGCAATGCCGGCCAGCACATTGCCAGCCTTCTTGCCGCTGACGGCCACAAGATCGTTGCCGTCACCGACTCCGAAGGCGGCGTGTTCTGCCCGACCGGCCTCGACGTTGCAGCCCTGCTGGCAGCCAAGGCAGCCGGCCGTTCCGTCGCTTCGACAGCCGGACATTACGGCCATGAATTCCTCGCTGGCGAAGACCTCGTCGGCGTCGATGCCGAGCTGCTGGTGCCGTCGGCGCTGGAAAACATGATCGACGAAGACAACGCGCACACGGTCAAGGCCAAGCTCATCCTCGAGCTCGCCAACGGTCCGATCACCGCCGAAGCAGACGAGATCCTGGCCAAGAACGGCGTCGTCGTTCTGCCGGATATCCTTGCCAATGCCGGCGGCGTCACCGTGTCCTACTTCGAATGGGTGCAGAACCGTCAGGGCTTCTACTGGAGCGTCGAGGAAATCCACGACCGCCTGCGCACCATCATGGAGCGCGAAGGCCGCGCCATCTGGAGCCTTTCGATCGAAAAAGGCGTTACGGTTCGCACCGCAGCCTATGTCCACGCGCTGTCCCGCCTCGCCGAAGCCATCGAGGCCCACGGCACGCAGAACTTCTTCGCCAGCTAAAGACACGTCTTCCACCTCGCGAGCCCTGCGCTCGCGGGGTGTTCTGCATTGCCCGGCGCGCGGCGCTCCCCGCAATGATTAGTAGATTATTAAATTGCCGCATTTAACTTCTACCGCGACCGATGCCGGGACCTCGAGCAGTGACGCAGACCTGCTGACCTGTTCTACCTCTTTGGTTTTGCCGCATTTCTGGCCGCTGGATATCCATCTGGCTGCGGAATGCTCTTGCGATCGGACAGCGGGCACGGATGACCAGCCGAAAAAAATCACCCCGGATAGAGCCGAGCTTCGACCAACCGGCCGATGACGCGCTGCCGTCCGGCTTTTTTGTCGGCGAAGACGACCGCGTCATTCCGCCCGCCCGCCCCTCCACCCGCAAGAAAAAGAAGACCGCCGCGCCACGTCGCAAGGCCGACCCCACGCTTGCCGGGCTGGGCGCAGAGCCGGGCACCAAGGCAAAACGCCGTGCGCCAGCCGGGCGCAAGAGCAGCCGCAAGCGTCGCGGCGTCCTCGGCGTCCTGCGCGGCGCGGCCTATTGGTGCATGGTGTTGGGCTTGTGGGGCGGCATCGGCGTGGTCGGTATCGTCGCCTATTACGGCGCCAAGATGCCGGCAGCCACGACATGGGCCATTCCCGACCGTCCGCCCAATGTGCGCATTGTCTCCGTCAGCGGGCAGCTGGTCGCCAATCGCGGCATGACCGGTGGCGAAGCCATCGGACTGCACGAAATGTCGCCGCAGATTCCGCAAGCGGTGATGGCGATCGAGGATCGCCGCTTCTATTCGCATTTCGGCGTCGATCCGATCGGCCTCGGCCGCGCCGTCGTCTCCAATCTCGTCGACCGCAGGCTCGGCCAGGGTGGCTCCACCCTCACCCAGCAGCTCGCCAAGAACCTGTTCCTGAAGCCCGACCGCACGCTTGAGCGCAAGATCCAGGAACTGCTGATGGCGTTCTGGCTCGAGCACAAATACACCAAGAACCAGATCCTCGAAATGTACCTCAACCGGGTCTATTTCGGCTCCGGCTCCTATGGCGTCGAAGCGGCCTCGCGGCGCTATTTCGGCAAATCCGCGCGCGATGTTTCGCTGTCGGAAGCCGCCCTGCTTGCCGGCCTGCTGCAAGCCCCGTCGCGGCTGTCGCCGGCGCGCGACCCCGCCGCCGCCGACCGGCGCGCGCAGCTTGTGCTGGCGGCCATGCGCGATCAGGGCCGGATCAATGCCGGTGAACTGCAAGTGGCAATGAGCGCTCCTGCGACACGCGCCCCCGCCTTCTGGACCGGCTCCGAGCACTATTTCGCCGACCGCGTGATGGAAGAACTGCCGCAGCTGATCGGCGAGGTCAGCCAGGACATCGTCGTCGAAACCACGGTCGACCTGGTGTTGCAGACCTTTGCCGAAGCCTCGATCCGCAGGCTGATCGACACGGATGGCAAGAAGCACAATGTCCATCAGGGCGCGCTGGTGTCGATCGACGGCACCGGGGCCGTGCGGGCCATGGTCGGCGGCTACGACTATGCCACCAGCCAGTTCGACCGCGCCTCGGAAGCACGGCGTCAGCCGGGCTCGGCGTTCAAGCCGTTCGTCTACATGGCGGCGCTGGAGAACGGCCTGTTCCCCGACACCACCATCAACGACGCGCCGGTCAAATACGGCAAGTGGTCGCCGCGCAACTACAACGACAAATATTTCGGCACCGTCACCCTGATGGAAGGGCTGGCGCGGTCGCTGAACTCGGTTGCCGTGCAGCTGGCCAATCAGGTCGGTCCGGCAGCGGTGGTCGAAACCGCGTGGCGCATGGGCATCGAGTCCAATCTCCAGCCCAATCTGTCGATCGCGCTCGGCACCTCCGAGGTGACGCCGCTCGAACTGACCGCCGCCTATGTGCCGTTCGCCAATGGCGGCCACAAGCCGGAGATCCACTTCGTCAAGCGCGTCACCACCGCGAAGGGCGAAGTGCTTTACGATCACCGTCCGTCGCTCGGGCCGCGCATCGCGCGCGCCGAAATCATCGGCATGATGAACGCGATGATGGCGCAGGCTGTCACCGGCGGCACCGCCAAGCGCGCTGCCTTCGGCTGGCCCGCCGCCGGCAAGACCGGCACCACCCAGAACGCCCGCGATGCCTGGTTTGTCGGCTACACCGCCAACCTGACCACCGGCGTCTGGTTCGGCAATGACGACGGCACCGCCACCAAGAACATGACCGGCGGCTCGCTCCCGGCCATCGCCTGGAACGAGTTCATGGCCGCCGCCCACGAAGGCGTGCCGGTAGCGCAATTGCCCGGCGGCTGGAACGGAAGGGTGCTGGCGGACATCGAGAACCTGCTGCGCCGCGAGCAGCAGCCAGCCGAACACACCGGCTCGGTCGAGCAGCCGGTGCCACCCAGTGCTGTCGGCGAAACCCAACCGCGCCGTGTCGGCTCGATCATGGATATCATTCTCGGCAACTGAGGCTGCCGCGTCTCTCGCTATCGCGTTCCGGTTCGGCTAGACAACTCCGGCAGGAGACAAACCATGGCCGACACTCAACCGCGCAAGACACTCGTTCTGACCGGCGCCAGCCGCGGCATCGGCCACGCCACCGTCAAACGGTTTTCAGCCGACGGCTGGCGCGTCATCACCTGCTCGCGCCAACCCTTCGCCGAGAACTGCCCGTGGCCGTCCGGCCCCGAAGATCACATCAAGGTCGACCTGTCGGACCCGGAAGACGTCGGCCTCGCCGTCGCGGAAATCCGTCACCGCCTGCAGGCCGACGGCGGCCGTCTCAATGCGCTGGTCAACAACGCCGCGATCTCGCCCAAGCTTGAGGGCGGCGTGCGGATGAACTCGATCGAGACGCCGATGCATGTCTGGCGCGACGTGTTCCAGGTCAATTTCTTCGCGCCGATCATGCTGGGGCGCGGCCTGTTCAAGGAACTTGCCGCCGCCAAGGGCTCGATCGTCAATGTCAGCTCGATCGCCGGCACCCGCGTGCATCCGTTCGCCGGCACCGCCTATGCGACGTCCAAGGCGGCGCTCGGTTCACTGACGCGCGAAATGGCCGGCGACTTCGGCCCGCACGGCATCCGCGTCAACGCCATCGCCCCCGGTGAAATCGACACCGCGATCCTGTCGCCCGGCACCGAAAAGATCGTCGAGACCATCCCCCTGCGCCGCCTCGGCGCCACCGCCGAAGTCGCCGACATCATCTTCTTCCTCTGCTCCGAACAAGCCTCCTACGTCACCGGCTCCGAAATCCACATCAACGGCGGCCAGCACGTCTGACCTGGTGCGTCCTTCGAGGCTCGCTATGCTCGCACCTCAGGATGAGGAGGGTGGGTTGATCGAGCCCACTGTGAGTGGGTTCGAGTCACGGCAGACCTCATCCTGAGGTGCGAGCCTTTTCGGCGAGCCTCGAAGGACGCACATCTCACTTCAATGTGGCATCGAGCTCAGGTGAGACAGCAGTTCGGCGACATTAGCCGCACCGCATTTCTTCAGCAGCTTCGCGCGGTAGGCTTCCACTGTGCGTGGCGAGATCGACAGCGTGCGGGCGATTTCCTTTGAGGTGCGGCCTTCGCCGAGATGCATCACGATCTGGCGTTCGCGCGTCGTCAGGTCCATCACCTGCCGCGTTTCCGACAAATCGGCAAAACTCCACACCGCGCGGCGCAGCGGATCGTCAGCGCGCGTCAGCGAATGGCCGCGCACCCGGCACCAGAACAGCGAACCATCCTTGCGCGCCATGATGCGCTCGTCCGAATAGCGGTTGTTCTTCTTCAGCGGCTCGACGCCGACATCGCGGATGCTGACGAATTCCTCCAGCGAGGGGTAGAGCACCATGAACGACTGGTCGACCAGTTCGTCGCGCCCATAGCCGAACATTTCGGCAAAGCGCGGATTGCAGGCGCGGATGATCCGGCTCTCGGTGACCACAAGGCCAACGGGGGCGTGTTCGAACGCCAGTTCGTGCAAATCTGCCCCTGAGCCCATGGTCCGTATTTCTACCCTTGGTATTCCTACGATATTGCCGTCCGCTTCATTCCGAAACGATAATAGCGGCCAGATCGGAGTGCGCTACCCGCACGCTTCATCTTACTCTGGGAGGAGAACATCATGAAGACGCTTTTTGCTGCGCTGGCCGCGGCAACCGCGCTGATGGGCACACAGGCCCTCGCGCAGGAAGACCCGGTGAAGATCGCGCTGCTGCACGGGCTGTCCGGCTCGCCGCTGGAAGCCTATTCCAAGCAGACCCATGCCGGTTTCCAGCTTGGTCTCGAATACGCCACCAAGGGCACGCTTGAGGTCAAGGGCCGCAAGATCGAGGTCATCATCAAGGACACCCAGTTCAAGCCCGACGTCGCCCGCGCGCTGCTGGCCGAAGCCTATGGCGACGACGACGCACTGATCGCGGTCGGCGACACCTCGTCGGGCGTGGCGCTGGCGCTGCTGCCGGTGGCCGAGGAATACGAGAAGATCCTGCTGGTCGAGCCGGCGGTGGCCGACAGCCTCACCGGCCCGGATTCCAACCGCTACGTGTTCAAGACCTCGCGCAACTCGTCGATGGACATGCAGGCGCAGGCCCTGGCGCTGCAACCCAACGAAAAGCTTTATGTCGCGACGCTGGCGCAGGACTATGCCTTTGGCCGTGACGGCATCGCCGCCTTCAAGTCGGCGCTCGACGGCACCGGCGCGCATGTCGTCACCGAAGAATATGTGCCGCAGCAGACCACCGATTTCACCGCCACCATCGAGCGGCTGTTCAATGCGCTGCGCGACAAGGACGGCCGCAAGGTCATCTTCATGAACGTCGCCGGCATCGACGCCATGACCCCGCTGGCCGCCGCCGATCCGGGGCGCTACGGGATCGAGCTGTCGAGCGGCGGCAACATCCTGCCGGCGCTGGTCGGCTACAAGCAGGTGCCGGGCATGGAAGGCGCGATGTATTATTACTACGAAGCGCCGAAGAACCCGGTCAACGACTGGCTGGTCGAGCACCACAAGGAGCGTTACGGCACCCCGCCGGACTTCTTCACCGCCGGTGGCATGGCGTCTGCGATGGCGATCGTCACCGCGCTTGAGAAAGCCGAGACCTGGGACACCGAAACCCTCATCGCCACCATGGAAGGCATGACCTTCGACACGCCGAAGGG
>JBEBXE010000135.1:0-8340 GCA_040391705.1 Aerobium aerolatum | reverse complement strand
TGCTCGCGCAGACGCTGGCCCGCATCATCGACGTGCCGTTCACGATGGCGGATGCGACGACGCTGACGGAAGCCGGCTATGTCGGTGAAGATGTCGAGAACATCATCCTGAAGCTGCTGCAGTCGGCCGACTACAACGTCGAGCGCGCCCAGCGCGGCATCGTCTACATCGACGAAATCGACAAGATTTCGCGCAAGTCCGACAATCCGTCGATCACGCGCGACGTCTCGGGCGAGGGCGTCCAGCAGGCGCTGCTGAAGATCATGGAAGGCACCGTTGCTTCGGTTCCGCCGCAGGGCGGTCGCAAGCACCCGCAGCAGGAGTTCCTGCAGGTGGATACGGCAAACATCCTGTTCATCTGCGGCGGCGCATTTGCCGGTCTTGATCGCATCATCTCTGACCGTGGCCGCAAGACCTCGATCGGCTTCAGTGCGACCGTGGCCTCGCCGGAAGACCGCCGCACGGGCGATCTGTTCCGTCAGGTCGAGCCTGAGGATCTGCTGAAATTCGGTCTCATTCCGGAGTTCGTCGGTCGTCTGCCGGTTCTGGCGACGCTCGAAGACCTGGACGAGCCGGCGCTGATCCAGATCCTGACCGAGCCGAAGAACGCCCTGGTCAAGCAGTACCAGCGCCTGTTCGAGATGGAAAATGTCGAGCTGAGCTTCCACGAAAGCGCCTTGTCGGCGATCGCCAAGCGGGCGATCGAGCGCAAGACCGGCGCGCGCGGCCTGCGCTCGATCATGGAGTCGATCCTACTCGACACCATGTTCGAACTGCCGGCACTGGAAGGCGTGCAGGAAGTCGTGATCTCCGATGAGGTCGTGACCGGCAGCGCCCGTCCGCTCTACATCTACTCCGAGAAGGAAAAGGGCAGCGCTGCCAGCGCCTAAGCCGCTTCTCCATCACGATTTGCGACGGCGCCCTGGGGCGCCGTTTGCATTTTACGGGGCGCAGATGCGGCTTGTGGACAGGTGCGGTAACCGAAAACGCATCCATATGCGCGGTGCGGTGTAATGGCTCTTGATCTTTATGCGTCGCAACGCCAACTAAGCACCCAATGGGCCGCTCAAAACCCGTGCTGCAACCTTGAGGCTGCATGTTCAAGGTAGGCGGATCGCAAGGCGGTCGCTAAGATGAGATTCGTGACTGGCCGTCGTGCAGTCGCGAAATGAAAGGTTGGAAAATGACCAATTCACCCGGGTCTTCTGGCGCAGGCGTGTACGCAGTCCTCCCGCTGCGCGACATTGTCGTGTTCCCGCACATGATCGTGCCACTCTTCGTGGGCCGCGAGAAATCGATCAAGGCTCTGGAAGATGTCATGGGCTCCGACAAGCAGATCCTGCTTGCAACCCAGAAGAATGCTGCGGACGACGATCCTGCAGCCGACGCAATCTATGACGTCGGCACGCTGGCAAACGTTCTGCAATTGCTGAAATTGCCCGACGGCACCGTCAAGGTGCTGGTGGAAGGCACGTCGCGTGCGCGCATCAGCGTGTTCACCGCGCGTGAGGATTTCCACGAGGCAGAGGCTGAAATTCTCACCGAGCCTGAGGAAGAAGAAGTCGAGGTCGAGGCGCTGTCGCGTTCGGTGGTCTCCGACTTCGAAAACTACGTCAAGCTCAACAAGAAGATTTCGCCCGAAGTCGTCGGCGCTGCCAGCCAGATCGAGGATTATTCGAAGCTGGCTGATACGGTCGCCTCCCATCTCGCCATCAAGATCGGCGAGAAGCAGGAGATGCTCGGCACGCTGTCGGTCAAGGAACGCCTCGAGAAGGCAATGGGCTTCATGGAAGCCGAAATCTCCGTCCTGCAGGTGGAGAAGCGCATCCGCTCGCGCGTCAAGCGCCAGATGGAGAAGACCCAGCGCGAGTACTACCTCAACGAGCAGATGAAGGCGATCCAGAAGGAACTCGGCGAAGGCGAAGATGGCCGCGACGAAGCTTCCGAGCTGGAGGAGCGCATCAAGAAGACCAAGCTGAGCAAGGAAGCCCGTGAAAAGGCTGACTCCGAGCTGAAGAAGCTGCGCACGATGTCGCCGATGTCCGCGGAAGCGACCGTGGTGCGCAACTATCTCGACTGGCTGCTTTCGATTCCGTGGCAGAAGCCGTCCAAGGTGAAGAAGGACCTGTCCTTCTCCGAGGAGGTGCTCGATGCCGATCACTTCGGCCTCGATAAGGTCAAGGAACGCATTGTCGAGTATCTGGCCGTCCAAAGCCGCCAGAAGAAGCTCAAGGGCCCGATCCTGTGCCTCGTCGGACCTCCCGGCGTCGGCAAGACCTCGCTTGCGAAGTCGATCGCCAAGGCAACCGGCCGTGAATATGTCCGCATGGCGCTTGGCGGCGTGCGCGACGAGGCCGAGATTCGTGGCCACCGCCGCACCTATATCGGTTCGATGCCCGGCAAGGTCATCCAGTCGATGAAGAAGGCGAAGAAGTCGAACCCGCTGTTCCTGCTCGACGAGATCGACAAGCTCGGCCAGGATTACCGTGGCGATCCGTCGTCCGCGCTGCTGGAGGTGTTGGATCCGGAACAGAACTCGACGTTCATGGATCACTACCTCGAGGTTGAATACGACCTGTCGAGCGTGATGTTCGTCACCACGGCGAATACGCTGGATATCCCTGCGCCTCTGATGGACCGCATGGAGATCATTCGTATCGCCGGTTACACCGAAGACGAGAAGGTCGAGATTGCCAAGCGGCATCTGCTGCCCAAGGCAATCAAGGACCACGCCCTTCAGCCGAAGGAATTCTCGGTTACCGACGAAGCACTGCGCGCTGTCGTTCAGTTCTACACGCGGGAAGCGGGTGTCCGCAGTCTCGAGCGTGAGCTGATGAAGCTGGGGCGCAAGGCGGTGACTGAAATTCTGCGCACCGAGACCAAGTCGGTCGAGGTGACGGCGGAGAACCTTTCGGAATATCTGGGCGTACAGCGTTACCGCTATGGCCAGATTGACGGTGAGGATCAGGTCGGCGTGGTGACGGGTCTTGCCTGGACTGAGGTCGGTGGCGAATTGCTGACGATCGAAGGCGTCATGATGCCCGGCAAGGGCAAGATGACGGTGACCGGCAACCTGCGCGACGTGATGAAGGAATCGATTTCGGCGGCGGCGTCCTACGTTCGCTCGCGGGCGATCGATTTCGGCATCGAGCCGCCGCTGTTCGACAAGCGTGACATCCACGTGCACGTGCCGGAAGGTGCGACGCCCAAGGATGGCCCGTCTGCCGGCACCGCGATGGCAACCGCGATCGTTTCGGTCATGACCGGCATTCCGGTTCGCAAGGATGTCGCCATGACCGGTGAGATCACGCTGCGTGGCCGTGTGCTGCCGATCGGCGGCCTCAAGGAGAAGCTTCTGGCCGCCATGCGTGGCGGTATCACCAAGGTGCTGATCCCCGAGGAAAACGCCAAGGATCTGGTCGATATTCCGGACAATGTGAAGAGTGCTCTGGAAATCGTGCCGGTGGCGCGCGTCGGCGAAGTGCTCAGGCATGCCCTGGTGCGCATGCCGGAACCGATCGAATGGGTCGAGCCTGTCGAGCCTGCAGCCAGCAAGCTGGATCCGGCAGGGTCACCAACCTTGGCCCACTGAACGTAAGGTCAACTTACTTTATGACGAAAGGCCGGGTCTCAACCCGGCCTTTTTCGTCTGAAACCCGCAGAAAACCGGGATAAACTGCGGTTCGCAAGCGATTTGGCCTTGGTGCTTGCCGCGCCATTCCATAAAATCCGCCTCCAGCCGGTTGAGTCTCATGCCGGTCTTTCATAGGGAAGGATTTCTTCAATGAACAAGAACGAACTCGTATCCGCCGTGGCGGAGGCAGCAAAGCTGTCCAAGGGTGACGCTCAGTCGGCCGTCGATTCGGTTTTCTCGGTCATCACCGATGAATTGAAAAAGGGCGGCGAGATTCGCCTGATCGGTTTCGGAAATTTCACGGTTTCGAAGCGTGAAGCTTCCACCGGTCGCAATCCGCAGACCGGTGCCGAAGTGCAGATTCCGGCCCGCAACGTGCCGAAATTCTCGGCCGGCAAAGGCCTGAAGGACGCTGTTAACTGAGCCGTCTTTAGTCTTCCCAGACATTTGTACCGAAAAGCCGGGCTTCGTCCCGGCTTTTCTTTTGCATTTTCTTGCCGCCGACGCAGTATTGCTCGGATAAGGGGAGGGCCTAATCATGCTGGAATTGACGTTGCCTGAAAACGGGGTGTTTCTGGGACGCATACGCAAATCAGGCATCGCGCATCCGTTGATCGTTACCGTGCGCGATCGCATCGTCTACGACATCACGACTGCCACTGCGCCAACGGTGCGCGACGTTTGCGAACACGATGACCCGGCTTCCTATGTTGGAAGGACGCAAGGGCGTGCGGTCTGCGGGCTGGCCGAACTCGCCGCCAACAGCCTTGAGGCGACGCGCGATCCCAGCCGGCCGTACCTGCTGTCGCCGGTCGACCTGCAGGCGGTGAAGGCATCCGGCGTCACCTTCGTCGTCAGCCTGCTGGAGCGTGTCATCGAGGAGCAGGCGCGTGGCGATGCGAGCAGGGCCGATGCCATTCGCGCCGACATTACCGGGCTGATCGGGGACGACCTGTCGCAGCTGAAGCCGGGATCGCCGGAAGCCGCTGCGATCAAGGCCAAGCTGATGGAGCGGGGTGTGTGGTCGCAATATCTCGAAGTCGGCATCGGACCGGACGCGGAGATTTTCACCAAGTGCCAGCCGCTGGCGTCCGTCGGCTTCGGTGCCGATGTCGGGCTGCATCCGGTGTCGACCTGGAACAATCCCGAGCCGGAGGTGGCGGTTATCGCGTCGAGCACTGGCCGGATTGTTGGCGCGACGCTGGGCAACGACGTCAATCTGCGCGACGTCGAGGGCCGCTCGGCGCTGCTGCTCGGCAAGGCGAAGGACAACAATGCCTCGGCCGCGCTGGGGCCGTTCATCCGGCTGTTCGACCAGGGTTTTTCGTTGGCGGATGTTGAGAGGGAGGACATCGCGCTGAAGGTGGAGGGCGAGGACGGCTTCCTGCTTGAAGGCGCAAGCTCGATGTCGCAGATCAGCCGGTCGCCGGCCGATCTGGTTGCTGCGGCGATGGGGCCGCATCATCAATATCCCGACGGATTGGCGCTCTATCTCGGGACGATGTTTGCACCCAGCAAGGACCGCGACGCGCCGGGCATGGGCTTCACGCACCACATGGGTGACATCGTCACCGTGTCGTCGGCGCATCTGGGAAATCTGGTCAACCGGGTTCGCCTGTCGACGCAGTGCGCGCCATGGACCTATGGCGCGCGGCAGTTGATGCGCGATCTGGCGGCAGCGCGGCTGATTTGAACCAGCCGCGCTGAGAGCGCCTTATTCGACCGTGACGGACTTGGCCAGATTGCGTGGCTGGTCGACGTCGGTGCCCATGAACACGGCGGTGTAATAGGCCAGCATCTGCAGCGGCAGGGCGTAGATGATCGGCGCGGCGATGGCGGGCGCATCCGGAACGATGATGGTGTCGAGCGTGTCGACCGTCGAATGGGCTGCACCCTTGGCGTCGGTGATCAGAATGATCTTGCCGCCGCGCGCCGCCACTTCCTGCATGTTGGAGACGGTCTTCTCAAAAATGTGGTCGTAAGGCGCGATGACCACCACCGGCATGTTCTCGTCGATCAGCGCGATCGGGCCGTGCTTCAGCTCGCCTGCCGCATAGCCTTCGGCGTGGATGTAGGAGATTTCCTTGAGCTTCAGCGCGCCCTCAAGGGCGAGCGGATAGCTGGTGTCGCGGCCCAGATACAGGACGTGCTTCACATGCGCCAGTTCACGCGCCAGCTTCTCGATTTGCGGTGCGAGCTTGAGTGCCTGGTTGGCAAGCTTTGGCGTTTCCGACAGCTCGCGCACCAGCACGCGTTCGCGCGCGGCGTCGATATGGCCGCGGGCTGCCGCCGCACGAACCGCCAGCGAGGCAAGCACCGCCAGCTGGCAGGTGAACGCCTTGGTGGAGGCAACGCCGATTTCCGGCCCTGCCAGCGTCGGGAACGTGCCATCGGATTCGCGCGCGATGGTGGATTCGCGCACGTTGACGACGGCGCCGATCTTCAGGCCCTGCTGGCGGCAATAGCGCAGCGACGCCAGCGTGTCGGCGGTTTCGCCCGACTGCGAGATGAACAATGCGCCGCTGTCCTTGGAAAGCGGCATTTCGCGGTAGCGGAATTCAGAGGCGACATCGATGTCGACCGGCAGGCGCGCCAGGCGCTCGAACCAGTACTTGCCGACCATGCCGGCGAGATAGGCCGTGCCGCAGGCCGAGATGGCGAGACGATCGATGGACGCGAAGTCGAACGGCGAGTCGAGGTCGCGGGCCGTTCCGTTGGCGAAGTCGAGATAATGCGCCAGCGTGTGGGAGATCACTTCCGGCTGCTCGTAGATCTCCTTCTCCATGAAGTGGCGATAGTTGCCCTTGTCGACCATGTAGCTGGTGCCGATCGACTGCTGGCGGCGGCGCTCGACCGGCGCGCCGTCCATGTCGAAGATTTCGACGCCGTTACGGCGCAAGATCGCCCAGTCGCCATCTTCGAGATAGGCGACGGCATTGGTGAACGGCGACAGCGCGATCGCGTCGGAGCCAAGATACATCTCACCTTCGCCGTAGCCGATGGCAAGCGGAGGGCCGTTGCGGGCTGCCACGATCATGTCTTCGTCGCCACGGAACATGATGGCGAGCGCAAACGCGCCTTGCAGCTGGAGCAGGGCTGCGTGGGCAGCTTTGGCCGGAGCCAGACCCTTGGTGAGCTCGCGCGAGATCAGATGCGCCACCACTTCGGTGTCGGTCTGCGACGCAAAATCGTAGCCGTCGGCGATCAGCGAGGTGCGCAGTTCGGCAAAGTTCTCGATGATGCCGTTGTGGACGATGGCGACGTCGTGGGAAAAATGCGGATGGGCGTTGGTTTCGTTGGGAACGCCATGGGTTGCCCAACGCGTATGGCCGATGCCGATGTTGCCGGCGAGGGGGTCATCATTGAGCTTGCGCTCGAGATTGATGAGCTTGCCTTCCGCCCGGCGGCGCCCCAGCTGGCCCTCGGCGATGGTGGCGACACCAGCGGAATCGTAGCCGCGATATTCGAGGCGCTTGAGCGCATCGACGATGAGCGGTGCAACGGGCGAGCGCCCGACGATACCGACAATTCCGCACATGTTTCGTAACCCTTCCCGGACCCGCTTCAGACGTTGCCGGAGTGTTATTGACCACCCGGGTTTCGCCCAAATCACTTATGGTTTCACTTCGTGTCGGGGGAACCGGCGCGAAGGAAACGGCTTGATATCAAATGGACGTAAGGACTTTGCTACCTTGCGTCCGACTTCGTTGTTTTCAGGGCGGCCTTCCGGGCAGCGAGTTGCTCGCGCAGCGTCTTGCCCAACCCGTCCTTGTTGTGCTGGCGTGCCCGCCCGAAGGCGAGCGCATCTTCCGGCACGTCGTCGGTGATGACGCTGCCGGAGGCGACATAGCCGCCCGCCGCGATGGTGACAGGGGCCACCAGCGACGAATTGGAGCCGATGAACGCGCCGGCGCCGATCTCGGTATGGTGCTTGAGGAAGCCGTCATAGTTGCAGGTGATGGTGCCTGCGCCGATATTGGCCTTGGCGCCGATATGGGCGTCGCCGATATAGGTCAGGTGATTGACCTTCGCGCCGGCGTCGATGACGGCGTTCTTGACCTCGCAGAAATTGCCGACCTTGGCGCTGTCGCCGATCTGTGCGCCGGGACGCAGGCGAGCATAGGGCCCGATTTCGGCGTCCGGGCCGATGCTTGCGCCTTCCAGATGCGAGAACGCGCGGATGCGCGCGCCAGCGGCGACGGTGACGCCGGGGCCAAAGACGATGTTGGGCTCCAAAAGCACTTCTTCGGCGATCTTGGTGTCGTGCGACAGGAACACCGTTTCGGGTGCGACCATCGACACACCGGCCAGCATCAACGCGTGGCGGCGGCGCTTCTGCCAGATTGCCTCGGCCTCGGCCAGCTCGGCGCGGGTGTTGATGCCCAGCACGCTGTCATAGGACGCTTCGGTGGCGATGACTTTCAGGCCGCGCGCGGTGGCGATTTCGACGATGTCGGTGAGGTAGTACTCGTTCTTGGAGTTGGCGTTGCCGACCGCATCCAGCAGGGCCAGCGCCTGGTCGCCGGCAATCGCCATGATGCCGCCGTTGCAGAAGTCGATGGCGCGTTCCTCGTCGCTGGCATCCTTGTGCTCGCGAATGGCGACGAGCTTGCCGTCCTTTTCGATCAGCCGGCCGTAGCCGGTCGGGTCCGGGGCGCGAAAGCCCATCACCGCGACGGCTGCGCCCTCGGCGATGCCCTGACGCA
>JBEBXE010000134.1:0-8374 GCA_040391705.1 Aerobium aerolatum | reverse complement strand
GCTTCGTCTATGTCGCGCTGGCGATCGACCGGCGCTCGCTGCTGGTGCCGACGCTTGCCTATTTCGGCTCGCTGGGCATCTACTTTCTGGTGAACTCGGCGGCAAACACCACCGGTATTCCGCCCTTTGCGCTGATCCTGCTGGTCGTCGGCGCGCTGATCATCACTTTTGGGGCTGGCTGGCAGCATATCAGGCGCTTGATCATCCGCCCCACACTTCCCACATCCGTGCTCAACAGGCTCCCCCCCATCAAGGTATAAGCGTACAGCCCACCATGACCACTTTTTCCCCTCGCGAAATCGTTTCCGAACTCGACCGCTACATCATCGGCCAGAACGACGCCAAGCGTGCCGTGGCCATCGCACTGCGCAACCGCTGGCGACGCCAGCAGCTCGACGGCCAGATGCGCGAAGAGGTGATGCCCAAGAACATCCTGATGATCGGGCCCACCGGCGTCGGCAAGACCGAGATTTCGCGTCGTCTCGCCAAGCTGGCGGGTGCGCCGTTCATCAAGGTCGAGGCGACCAAATTCACCGAGATCGGCTATGTCGGCCGCGACGTCGAGCAGATCATCCGCGATCTGGTCGAAGCAGCGATCGGCCTGACGCGCGAAAAGATGCGCGAAGACGTCAAGGCGCGCGCCCACATCAACGCCGAGGAGCGCGTGCTTGAAGCGCTGGTCGGCAAGACCGCGAGCCCCGCCACGCGCGATTCCTTCCGCAAGAAGCTGCGCGAAGGCGACATGGACGACAAGGAAATCGAGATCGAAGTCAACGACAGCGGCTCCGGCGGCGCGCCCAGCTTCGAGATTCCCGGCATGCCCGGTGGCGTCGGCATGATCAATCTCAGCGACATGATGCAGAAAGCCATGGGCGGCCAGCGCACCAAGACGCGCAAGACCACGGTCAAGGAATCCTACGGCCTGCTGATCAACGACGAATCCGACAAGCTTCTCGATCAGGAAGAAGTGGTGCGGCGCGCGCTTGAATCGGCGGAAAACGACGGCATCGTCTTCATCGACGAGATCGACAAGGTTGCCGCGCGCTCCGACGGCACCTCCGGCGGACCATCGCGCGAAGGCGTGCAGCGCGACCTGCTGCCGCTGGTCGAAGGCACCACGGTCGCGACCAAATACGGCCCGGTGAAAACCGACCATATCCTGTTCATCGCGTCCGGCGCGTTCCACGTGGTCAAGCCCTCCGACCTGTTGCCGGAACTTCAGGGCCGCCTGCCGATCCGCGTCGAATTGCGGGCGCTGGAAAAGGACGACTTCCGCCGCATCCTGACCGAACCCGAGGCAAGCCTGATCAAGCAGTACATCGCGCTGATGGGCACCGAGGGCGTGACGCTGTCGTTCACCGACGAGGCCATCGACAAGCTGGCCGGCATTGCCGTCGATCTCAACGCGACGGTGGAAAACATCGGCGCACGACGGCTTCAGACGGTGATGGAGCGGGTGCTCGACGACATCTCGTTCCAGGCGCCGGACAAGTCGGGCACGGAAATCGCCATCGACGACGCCTATGTCGACAAACACGTCGGCAATTTGTCCAGGAACACGGATCTGTCGCGTTTCATCCTGTAAACGCACGGACTCCTTGCCGGTCATGGGGTGCCCTGACATATGATTGATTGTCGGGGCACTCGACTCAGTTGGCGTCTGAACCTATTTTGTGCCTCCTGTTGACGTGGACCTTGCGCAAGGCGGCCCTGAATTTGTTGATCCGTACCCTCGTGTGTCTGAGCCTGGCGCTGTCTGTGCTGCCGGCGACCGCCGCCACACTCGTTCCCCCCGGCAATCGCTCCGTTGCGCAGCCATCGGTCCCGTCTGCCTCCGCCACCCGGACGCGCGCGTCGCAGTCCACCTACGAAGCGAAATACCGCAAGGTCTACGATCTGCTGAAAAACGATGCGCAGCTGCGCTCGAAAATCAGCGCTGAAGCCAAGCGTTACGGCATCGACCCGATACATATCGTTGGCGCCATCGTCGGCGAGCACACCTACAATGTCGACGCCTACGACCGCCTGCAGACCTACTACGTCAAGGCGGTGTCCTACCTGCAGACAAACTTCAACTTTTCCCACAATGGCGAATCCGTCGACGCCTTCGTGCAGCGGCCGCAATTCGAGACATGCGACAGCATCACCGACAGCTACCGGCTGTGGTCGTGCCGCGAGACGGTGTGGGAGCGTGAATTCCGTGGCAAAAGCGTCGATGGCGCATCATTTCCCAACAATCGCTTCAGCGCCGTGTTCTTCCAGCCTTTCTATGCCGGCCAGACTTTTGGCATCGGTCAGCTCAACCCGCTGACCGCGCTGCAGATGAGCGATCTGGTCGTCAAGACATCCGGCCTGCCGCGCCTCGACCACCGCAATCCGCAGGACGTCTACCGCACCATCATGGATCCGGACCTGACGCTGGCCTATGTCGCGGCGACGCTGAAGAAATCCATCGACGTCTATCGCACCATCGCCGGCTACGACATTTCGCAAAATCCGGGCGTTACCGCGACGCTGTACAATATCGGCAATCCCGACCAGCGCGCACAGGCGCTGAAGGCGGAAAACCTGAAACGGCGCGCTGCCGGTGAAACACCGCGCCTGCCGGCTGAAAACTATTATGGGTGGCTGGTGAACAGCAAGCTGGACGAGCTCAAGGCGCTGTTCTGAGCAAATTCAGCGCCGGCTGGTGGCGCTGATCATCGCCTGCAGGGTCTGCAACAGCGACTGAAGGTCCTCTTCGGCCAAGCGATCAATGCCCATCGCCAGCCTGTTGGCGAGCAACGTGGCGTTGGCCGACAATCCGGCGGTATCGATGACGACACGCGGATGCGACGATTCAGCCAGACGCTGCAAGTCCTCCGCCTCATCCCAGATGATGTTGAAATAGCCGACGATCTTTTGCAGCAGCACCCAGCCCGGCGCACCGCGCTTGCCGTGCTCCAGCGCTGACAGATAGGCGGCGCTGACGCCGAGCGCTTCGGCCATCTGCTTCTGCGTCACGCCCCTGGCCTCGCGCAGATCGCGTACCCTCTCGCCGAACGGTGTCACAGCCCGCCTCCGCTTTTCCGCAGCCTGATATAGATCGCCCCGCCGCCGCCATGATGGCGCGCCGCGACTTCGTGGCCGCCGACCAGCGCCCGGAACACTGGGGTGGCCAGCCAGGCCGGCACGGCCCGGCGCAGCACGCCTTCGCTGCCGAGCGACGACCCCTTGCCGGTCACCACCAGCACATGGCGGCGTCCATCGGCATAGGCGCGGTGCAGGAACGACAACAGCAGCGCATGCGCCTCGGTTTGCGTCAGACCGTGGAGGTCGACCTTGCCTTCGATCGGTACCCTGCCCTTGGCAAGCTTGGTGCGCGTCGCGCTGTCGATGCCGTGTTGTGCCTGGCCGGCCTTTCGCGGCGTCGCAGCTGGTGGCAGGTCCTGCTGGCGGTGCTTCTTTTCCGGTGGCAGATCGAGCAGCAGCGCGAAATCTTCCTGCTCGGCGACCGTCTCCTCAAGGGTCTTGCCGGGCAGCGGCGTCACCGAGCGCGCCACCCTGCCCCACAGGATACGATCCTCGTGCGACAGATTTTCTTTCTCCGCCCGCGTCATGCCCCTGCCCTTTCGGCAAGACGACGCGGAACCAGCGCGTAGAAATCGGCGGGATGACGCACCACGCCGGCGATTTCTCCGGCAGCATCGCCGGAACCGGCAAACAGATCGCCACGCGCCGGGCCGACAATTGCCGAACCGGTATCCTGCGCGATCATCAACCGGCCAAACGGTTTTTCGTCAAAGGCCGTCAGCGTCGGCGCGTCGATGAAGAACGGCGTCGCGAACGTGTGGAGCAGCCGATCCACCGCCAGCGAACGCCCGGCAGTCAGCGGCACCTTCGCCGCTGCGACCGGCCCGAGCGTGCGATCGGTCACAGACGCCTCGCGAAAGAAGATATAGGACCGGTTTTGCTGCAAAATGTCGTCAATTCGATGTGAATTCTGCTTAAACCAGGCACGAATCGCCTGCATTGTGACCTTTTCGGCGGGAATTTCGCCCAGTTCAACCAGGATCCGGCCCGGCCCGGTAAAGCGCTGGCCCGATTTTGCGGCATAGGTCAGGCGTCGCACCGACCCGTCCGGCATCACCAGACGCGTCGCCCCCTGGACATGAATGAAGAACGCGTCGACCGGGTCGGCCACCCAGGCCAGCGCTTCCGTCACCCCGGTCAGAGCCCCCTGCTCGATAGCGCGGCGATCGAAATATTCGACAATACCGTCCTCAGTCTGCCGCCCGAAGGCGAGGTAAGGGTCGAGCCCGGCGGGACGATTGCTGTCATCGACCTTGACCAGATCGATTGGCTGCCCGAGCAACGGCACGCCGAACTGTCCGGTGCGCACCGGCGACGCGTCGACCTGCGGTTCGTAGAACCCGGTCACGAAACCTTGCTCCCCCGCCTCCGGGCTCACAAGGAACGGCACGAAATGGCGTTCGAAGAAAGCGCGCGCCGTGGCATCGTCGGGATCATCAAGGGTGAGCGCGTCTTGAAAGGCTGGTTCGAAATCTGCGGCGGCAATGCCAAGCGCGCCGGTCTTGTAGGGAATTTCCAGCGCGCGGACCGCGCTGCGGCGAAACGCTGAAAACGCACCAGCCGGCCGGTCGTTAGACCAGCCGGGCAGGCGATGAAAATCGGTTTTCCGCAACAGTGGAGACAGCGGCATGGCGCGGCTCCCTCACACCGGCCTGATCCTAGGGATCAGTCGTCAGCTTCGGTAGCGACAAGTTTCCAGTTCGGATCACGCGAGCGCGCGTCGCGGGCGAAGGTCCAGACATCCTTGACCTCGGCCACCGTCTCCGGGTCGCCATCGATCACTTCGCCGGATTTGTTGAGCGTCGCGGAAATCAGCTCACTAACGATGCGCATCGTTATATGCGCTTCGGTGCCCTTGATCTCGGCGCTGGAGATTTCGGCCTTGTTGATACCGATGAACGACGACTGGATCTTTTCCGAGCGGCTTTCGCGATCGGTGATGGCGGCAACGAAACCGTCATAGACTTCGCGCGACAACAGGTTCTTCAACGTGCGCCGGTCGCCGTCGGCATAGGCCATCACGATCATCTCGTAGGCCATTTTGGCGCCATCGGCGAAGGTCTTGGGGTCGAAGGACGGATCGGTATCGCGAATGGCGCGCAGGCCGGTGTTCAGCGGCGTTCCGGGCGCGGCAAAGGCATCGATCGCCGCATAAGACGATTCTTCCTCGCTGCCGCCCTTTTTGCGCGGTAGCGACACGACGTTCTCATTGGCCGATGTGGTTTCGCCTGGCTTGCGGGCAGACGTATAGGGATCGAACGGCGGGCGTTCGCTCCCCGTGCGGCGTCCCAGCACATTGCGTAGCTGGAAGAAGATCACGATCGCCGCGACCAGAAAAAAGATCGTGCCAAAGTCGAAGAATTCCATAGCGTCCGCCAAAACCTGTTTTCCAACGAAGCACACGCTTCAGTCGGCCATATATCCTTTGCATATAGAACGCATCCGACGATCATTCAAATCAAAGCATCATATTCCTATCTAAGCATCGCACCGTATCGTGTCGAATAATCGAAAACAGGAAGCCAACGTGCCCCTACCGCTCGCTCCACTCATTTTCATCGTCCTGCCGCTGATCGAAATTGCCGTTTTCGTGATCGTCGGCAGCCATATCGGCGTCCTTGCAACCGTGGGGCTGGTGATCGCCAGCAGTATCCTGGGCGGCGTGCTGTTGCGGATCCAGGGTTTCGGCATTCTGGCGCGCCTGCGCCAGTCCATGGATCGCGGTGGAGAACCAGGCCGCGAACTGGTGCACGGCTTCATGGTGATGCTGGCCGGGCTGCTGTTGTTTCTGCCGGGCTTCGTCACCGACGTGATCGGCCTGATCCTGTTCATTCCGCCGGTGCGTGACATGGCGTGGCGCTTCCTCAAGCGTCGCATCACGGTGGTCGATGTCGGCGGTTTCCGCCGCGGCCCGCGCACTGGGCGAACCATCGAGCTTGAGGACGACGAATTCAGGCGCGACAACAAGGATGCTGGAAACGGGCCCTTCATCGACCACGACCCGCGTTCCTGAGCTGATCGACGAGCGCATCGGCACGGCGTTTTGCTTGTCAGGCAGGCGCTGCCATGATAGCCAACGTCCCGATTTCATGCCCGGCCGGGGAGACGGCTGATAAACAAGGATTCCGGCTGATGGCCCAGAACGAAGATACGAAAACCGCCAACGGCAACGCCACTGCCACCCCGCCCGCGCTCAACGTTCTGGTTCAGTACGTCAAGGACCTGTCGTTTGAGAGCCCAGGCGCACCCGGCTCGCTGCGCGCCCGCGACAAGGCCCCGGCAATCGCCATCAACGTCAATGTGAACGCCAATCCGATCTCCGAGACGGAATATGACGTCACTCTGTCGCTCAATGCCAAGGCAACCGCCGACAAGGACGTGCTGTTCAACGTCGAGCTGGTTTATGGCGGTGTGTTCCGCGTCGCCGGCTTCCCGCAGGAGCACATGCTGCCGATCCTGTTCATCGAATGCCCGCGCCTGCTGTTCCCGTTCGCGCGCCAGATCATTGCCGACAACACCCGCAATGGTGGCTTCCCGCCGCTGATGATCGACCCGATCGACTTCGCGCAGATGTTCCAGCAGCGCATGGCCGAGGAACAGGCGAAAGCCAAGGTTGCCGCGCCAACCAACTGATCGGATCAGACGATCCGAAACGAAAAGCCCGGTTCAACCGGGCTTTTTTCATGCCAAAATTTCCTGCTGGGATTATTCCGCGTCCTGATAGGCGGGATCGACGGTTTTCCAGAGTGCCGCCGCGCCGAGCGTGGCGACCATGGTCCGGTGGGCTGCGAGTTCAGCGCTGGTCAAGCGCGGCGCCAGAGGCACCTCACGAGCGCGCGCGGGCGCGATTTCGATCTGCTCGCCGGCGACGTTGACGGTCTCGTCCTGCACCTCGAGGATGAGCGCCGCCTGCTTGCCGCCGATCAGCTCGATATAGACTTCGGCCAGCAGCTCCGAGTCGAGCAACGCGCCATGCTTGGTACGGTGGCCATTGTCGATGCCATAGCGCCGGCACAGCGCATCGAGCGAATTCGGCCCCATCGGATGCTTGCGCCGCGCTAGCGCCAGCGTATCGATCACCACCCCAGGGTCGATCGGGCCGCGACCGATGCGGGCGAGTTCCGCATTCAGGAAGCCGATATCGAAATTCGCATTGTGCGCAACCAACATCGCGCCATCGAGGAAGTCGATCAGATCGTCGACGATGGCGCCGAAAATCGGCTTTCCGGCGAGATCGGCATCGCTGATGCCGTGCACGGCCTGGGCTTCCGGGTGCACCGACTTGCCCTGCGCGTTGATGTAGTGATGAAACGTCCGTCCGGTGGGAAACCGGTTGACCAGCTCGATGCCGCCGAACTCGATGATCCGATCCTCGCGGGAATCGAGGCCCGTGGTTTCGGTATCGAAGATGATTTCACGCATTGGCTGGCTCCTTGATCGCCAAAATGGCCGTGTTGGCCCCGGCAAGCAAGGCGTCGGCGTGGTCGCCCACCGTCAAATTGGTCCCATCAATTCGGCGGCGTCAAATCAGCGATGATGGCACGCACGGCGTCGCGGGCGACTTCGAGCCCCTGCCCGGTATCAACGATGAAATCGGCGCGGCGGCGCTTTTCTGCGTCGGGAACCTGCCGCGCCAAGATCGCCTCGAACTTTTCCGTGGTCATGCCGGGCCGGGCCAGAACCCGTTCCCGTTGCACGTCTGCCGGGGCGGACACGACGACGATCTTGTCGACCCGGCCCTCGCCCTGGGTTTCAAACAGCAGCGGAATGTCCAGCACCGCAAACGGCGCACCCGCCGCACGGCTGCTGTCGAGAAATGCGTCGGCGTCGGCGCGCACCAGCGGATGAATGATCTTTTCAAGATCGCGCAACGCTTCGGGCTGGCCGAGAACCGCACGGCTGAGCTTTTCGCGATCAACGACACCGTCGACCACGCTGCCGGGGAAGCGCGCTTCGATCAGCGGCGCACCAACACCCGAATAAAGCCGGTGCACGGCTTCATCGGAATCGTGAACCGGCACGCCGGCCTCGCGAAACATCTTGGCCGTCGTCGACTTGCCCATGCCGATCGACCCGGTCAGCCCCAAAATGATCATGCCTGTGCTCCCAGATCGGCGACAATGATCGCCCGCAGCTCATCGGTGACGGTCGGCAGCACGCCAAACCAGCGCTCGAAGCCAGGCGCAGCCTGATGCAACAGCATGCCGAGGCCATCGACAGTCTTTAGCTGGCGGCTGGCGGCAGCAGTCAGCAGTGGCGTTTGCAGCGGTGTATAGACAATGTCGGCAACCAGCGCGGTGTC
>JBEBXE010000133.1:0-8379 GCA_040391705.1 Aerobium aerolatum | reverse complement strand
GCACCTTCGGGCGGCGCGACTATACGATCCGGTTCGCGGATCAGGCCCGTGGCACGATCACGGTGGATTTTCTGAAACACGGCGACACGCCGGGACCGGTGTGGGCGCAGGCCGCCAAGCCGGGCGACACCATCGAAATCAAGGGCCCGCGCGGCCGCACCGTGTTCGACGCAACCGCCGACTGGCATTTGATGTCGGGTGACGAAACCTGCATTCCAGCCATCGCGCATATGCTGGAACACGCGCCACGCGGCGCCAAGGTTTTCGCCTTCATCGAGATCGACACGCCGGCCGACCGCATCGCGTTCGAAACCGAAGCCGAGCTTGAGCTGCACTGGGTCAACCGCAACGGCGTTCCGGCGGGACCGTCCGCGCTGATGAGCGACGCGATCGCGGCGTTTGTCCTGCCTGAAGGGCGCGGCAAGGCCTATCTCATCGGTGAAACCAGCAATGTTCGCCAGCAGCGCCGTGACCTCGTGGCACGCGGCATTCCGAAGGCCGACGTGCTGTCCGAAGGCTATTGGCGGCCCGGTCGCATCGGCGGCCACGACCACGTTGACGACTGATCCCATGACTCCCAGATGGAACATTCCCATGAAAGCTAAGACCCTCCTTTCGGCGCTGGCGCTGACATTGTCGGTGGCCACGCTCGGTTACGCAGCACCCGTCAAGCACGCGCAGGGCGAAACCAACATCGACGGCGTGCCGCAGAAGATCGTCGTGTTCGACCTTGCTGCCGTGGACACGCTGGATGTGCTCGGCGTCGCGGTTGACGGCATGCCAACCGGCATTCTGCCGCCGTATCTGCAGAAATACGCCGGTTCCAGCATCACCAACGTCGGCACGATGTTCGAGCCGGATTTCGAGGCGGTTGCTGCCATGGAGCCGGACCTGATCATCGTCGGCGGACGGTCCGCGCCGAAATATGCGGAACTGTCCAAGCTGGCGCCGACCATCGACCTGACGGTCGACCGCACCAATTTCTTCGCCAGCGCCAAGCAGAATGCGGTGACGCTGGGTGAAATCTTCGGCAAGCAGGCGGAAGCCGCCGCGGCTGTCGCGGCACTCGACACCTCGCTGGCCGGCCTGCGTGCCTCGGCTGAAGATGCCGGCAAGGTGCTGGTGATGATCACCACCGGTGGGCGCATGAGCGCGCACGGGCCAGGCTCGCGCTTTGACGTCATCTTCTCCGACTACGGCTTCAAGCCGGCAGTCGACGGACTGGACACCGGCACGCACGGCCAGGCGATTTCCAACGAGTTCATTCTGGAGACCAATCCGGACTGGATGTTTGTTGTCGACCGCGATGCGGCCATCGGGCGCGAGGGCACTGCAGCCAAGCAGATGCTCGACAACGAACTGGTGAACCAGACCACTGCATGGCAGAAGAACCAGGTGGTCTATCTCGATCCGGTCAGCTGGTATCTGGTTGGCGGCGGCCTCACGGCCATGAACATCAGCATCGATCAGATTGTTGAGGCACTTGCCAAGAACTGATCTTTGCGGTTTTGAGAGACTTGTGCAGCGCCGGCCGTGAGGCCGGCATTGCCATTTGAGGTAAGCCGCGTGACTCAATGAAGAGCGTCCGTGTTTTGATAGCGATCGCTGTGATCCTGGCGCTCGCCGGGGTCAGCCTGTTTGTCGGCGTCAGCGACGTCTCCCTGCGCTCGGTTGTGGCCGAGGGGCTCGACGGCCGCTCGATGCAGCTGCTGTTGGCGAGCCGGTTGCCGCGGACGTTTGCCCTTGTTCTGGCAGGGGCGGGGATGGCGGTCGCCGGCCTGCTGATGCAGATGCTGGTGCGCAATCGCTTCGTCGAACCGTCGACGGTCGGCACGATGGAATCGGCAAGTTTCGGTATGCTGATGGTGGTGCTGTTCGTGCCGGACATGCCGGTGATCGGGCGCATGCTGGTGGCGGCCTTCTTCGCCCTGCTCGGCACGGCGCTGTTCCTGCGGCTGCTGCGCGCCATCCCGTTGCGCTCGATCCTGATGGTGCCGCTGGTCGGTATCCTGCTGTCGGGCGTGATCGGTGCGGTCACCACGTTCTTTGCCTACCGCTACAATCTGCTGCAGTCGCTCAGCGCCTGGACGACCGGGGATTTCTCCATCGTTCTGCGCGGCCGTTACGAATTGCTGTGGATTTCCGGCGCGATGGTGGTCCTCGCTTATATCGCCGCCGACCGCTTTACCGTCGCCGGTCTCGGCAAGGACTTTTCCACCAATCTCGGCGTTAATCACGGCGTCGTCGTCGCGCTCGGATTGGTGATCGTGTCGCTGGTCAGCGCCTCAGTGCTGGTGTCGGTCGGGATGATCCCGTTTCTGGGGCTGGTGGTGCCGAACATCGTCAGCCTGATGGTCGGCGACAATGCGCGCCGTTCCTTGCCGCTGGTGGCGCTGCTGGGGGCAGGGCTGGTTCTGGCCTGCGATATCGTCGGCCGGATCGTCATCCGCCCCTACGAAATCCCCATCGGCGCAACCATGGGCGTGCTTGGCAGCGCCTGTTTCCTCTATCTGCTGTTGCGGAGCCGCGCCCGTGTCGCCTGAAGCCCGCAGCCAACGGATCACGCTGGTCTTCGCCGTGCTAGGGGTGACGGCCGTTCTGGTGTCGATCCTGTTCATGACGCTGGGCGCGCGCGGCAGCTGGTCGTTCGTGCTGCCGTTTCGCGGGGTGAAGCTGGCGGGGCTGGTTCTGGTTGCCATCGCCATCGCGCTGTCGACGGTGATGTTCCAGACGATCATCAACAACCGCATCCTCACCCCGTCGATCATGGGCTTCGATGCGCTCTATGCGCTGATCCAGACGGTGCTGGTGTTCGTCTTCGGCGCTGCCGACGTCTCGGCGTTCGACAAGCGGCTGATGTTCATCGTCGAGACCGGCATGATGCTGCTGTTTGCCAGCCTGCTGTATCGCTGGCTGTTCTCGACCACGGCGCGCAGCCTGCACCTGCTGCTGTTGGTCGGCATCGTCTTCGGCGTGCTGTTCCGCTCGATCGCCGGCTTCATGCAGCGGATCATCGACCCGACCGAATTTCTCATCCTGCAGGACCGTCTGTTCGCCAGCTTCAACAGCATCGACCAGACGCTGCTGATGATTTCAGCAGTGATCCTCGGCGCGTGTTGCGTTGCCAGCTGGCTGCTGCTGCCGAAGCTCGACGTGCTGGCGCTGGGGCGCGAGCATGCGATTGCGCTCGGGGTCGATCACCGCCTGATGGTGTCGGTGACGCTGCTGCTGGTGATCCTGATGGTTGCGGTGTCGACCGCGCTGGTCGGGCCGGTGAGTTTCTTCGGCCTGCTCGTCGCCAATCTCGCCTATCTGCTGATGCCGACCGCACGTCACGCCGTTCTGCTGCCTGCCGCGGCGCTGCTCGGCATCATCTTCCTTGCCGGGGGACAGGTGATCCTCGAGCGGGTGTTCGGTTTCGACACCGCGCTGTCGGTGGTAATCGAATTTGTCGGCGGCATCGTCTTTCTTCTGCTTGTCATTCGCGGAGCCGCACGTTGATCGAAGTCGAAGCGCTTGCCAAAACCTATGGCGACACCCGCGTTCTCAACGCGGTGTCGGTTCAGCTGGCCAAATCGGGTGTGACGGCGATCATCGGACCCAACGGCGCCGGCAAGTCGACGCTGCTGTCGATCCTTGGCCGCGTGCTCAAGGCCGATGGCGGGTGCGCGCGTGTCGATGGTCTCGATCTCGCCACCACGCCGGGCGACGTCATCGCCAAGAGGCTGTCGTTTCTGCGCCAGGACAACCATATGTCGGCGCGCCTGACGGTGCGCGATCTCGTCACCTTCGGCCGCTTTCCCTATTCGAAAGGGCGCTACACGCTCGACGACAAGGCGCATGTCGAGCGCGCCATCGGCTTCCTCGGACTGGAGAACCTCGCCGACCGTTTTCTGGATGAACTGTCAGGCGGCCAGCGCCAGCGCGCGTTCATCGCCATGGTGGTCTGCCAGGACACCGATTACATGCTGCTCGACGAGCCGCTGAACAATCTCGACATCAAGCACGCCATCGCGATCATGCACCTGATCCGCGACGCGGCGCGTCAGTTGGGCAAGACGGTGGTGGTGGTTCTGCACGACATCAACATGGCGGCGGCGCATTGCGACCGCATCATCGTGATGAAGAACGGCGCGGTGATCGAGCATGGCACGCCGCAGGAGATCATGACCGCCGAGCTGCTGAGCAGCGTCTACGAAGCCGAGGTCGCCGTGCATACGGTGGCGGAGCGGCTGGTGGCGATTTACTGAGCATTTTGCAGCCGGACGGAACCGGCTGGCATTTGACCTTTGTCGTCCCGGTGCGTCCTTCGAGGCTCGCCGAAAAAGCTCGCACCTCAGGATGAGGAGGGGGGTGATCGAGCCTCGAAGGACACGGCATCACTCAAACATAGGTGCTGACGAAAAAGCCCGGCGCATGAGACGCCGGGCTTTTTGTTTTCATTCGAATATAGCTGATCAGAAGGTGAGGGCGCGGTCGCCGTTCTCGTCCTTGATGCGGGTCGGCAGGCCGATGCGGTTGAGGAGGCCGAGGAAGGGCTGCGCTGGCAGTTCTTCAACGTTGGCCATCTTCTTGACGTCCCATTCGCCGGTGGCGATCAGCATCGCGGCAGCCACGGCCGGTACACCGGCGGTGTAGGAAATGCCCTGCGAGCCGACTTCCTCGAACGCTTCCTTGTGGTCGGCAACGTTGTAGATGAAGACCTCGCGTTCCTTGCCGTCCTTCATGCCCTTGACGACATCGCCGATGCAGGTCTTGCCGGCGTAGTCGGGAGCCAGCGAGCCCGGATCTGGCAGCACGGCCTTGACCACCTTCAGCGGAATGACTTCCAGCCCTTCAGCGGTGGTGACCGGCTGCTCCGACAACAGGCCGAGGTTCTTCAGCACCGTGAAGACGTTGATGTAGTGATCGCCAAAGCCCATCCAGAAGCGGACATTCGGCACCTTGAGGATGTGCGACAGCGAATGCACTTCGTCATGGCCGGTCATGTAGGCCTTCTGCTTGCCGACGACCGGCAGGTCCCACTCCTTGCCGATCTCGAACATGGTGTTCGAGGTCCATGCGTTGTTCTGCCACGACCAGACCTGACCGGTGAATTCGCGGAAGTTGATTTCCGGGTCGAAGTTGGTGGCGAAATAGCGGCCGTGGTTGCCGGCATTGATGTCGACGATGTCGATCGACTCGATGGTGTCGAAATATTCGTCATAGGCGAGCTTGGCATAGGCGTTGACGACGCCCGGATCGAAGCCGGCGCCGAGAATGGCGGTGACGCCTGCCTTCTCGCATTCCTCGCGGCGCTTCCACTCGTAGTTGGCGTACCATGGCGGCGTCTCGCAGATCTTCATCGGATCTTCGTGGATCGCCGTGTCGATGTAGGCCGCACCGGTTTCGATGCAGGCCGACAGCACTGACATGTTGAGGAACGGCGAGCCGACATTGATGACGATCTGCGCCCCGGTCTTTGAGATCAGCGCCTTGGTTGCTTCCACATCCATCGCGTCGAGCGCATGAGCTTCGAGCTTGCCATCGACCTTGAGCGCGTTCTTCTCACGGACGGAAGCGACGATTGCCTCGCACTTCGCAACCGTACGCGACGCGATAGAAATGTCGCCGAGCACGTCGTTGTTCTGTGCGCATTTATGCGCGACGACCTGCGCCACTCCGCCGGCGCCGATGATGAGGACATTCTTTTTCATTCCGTGGGGATACTCCGTGTCTGTGATGATGGGATGAAACTCAGGAAAGGCTGCTTTCGTAGTCGTCGTAACCGAACTCGCGAACGGTGCGGATCGATCCGTCGAGTTCACGAATGGCGATGGCGGGCATCGCGACGCCGTTGAACCAGTTCTTCTTGACCATGGTGTAACCGGCAGCGTCCTGCACCGAGATGCGGTCGCCGATCTTCAGCGGCTCGGGGAAGCGGAAGGTGCCGAAGATGTCACCAGCCAGGCACGACTTGCCGCAGACCATGACTTCATGGTCGCCGGCATTGGGCAGAATCCGTGCATCCTCGCGGTAGATCAGCAGGTCGAGCATGTGCGCTTCGATCGACGAGTCGACGACGGCGAGATGCTTGCCGTTGAACAGCGTGTCGAGCACGGTCACTTCCAGCGTCGTCGACTTGGTGATCGAGGCTTCGCCCGGCTCCAGATAGACCTGCACGTCGAACTTCTGCGAAAACGCCTTCAGCCGGGCGCAGAAGTCGTCGATCGGGTAGTTGTCGCCGGTGAAGTGGATGCCGCCACCGAGGCTGACCCATTCGGCGCGCTTGAGCAGCTCGCCAAAACGTTCCTCGATCTGGCCGAGCATGCGGTCGAACAGCGAGAAGTCGGAGTTCTCGCAGTTGTTGTGGATCATGAAGCCGCTGATCTGGTCCATCACCGGCAGCACCTTGGCCTGATCCCATTCGCCGAGGCGGCTGAAGGGGCGGGCAGGGTCGGCGAGATCGAAAGTCGAGGAACTGACGCCCGGATTGAGGCGCAGGCCGCGCACGATGCCGGACGCGTTGCCGCCGAAACGCTCGAGCTGCTGGATCGAGTTGAAGATGATCTTGTCGGCGTGAGACACCGCCTCGTCGATCTCGTGGTCAGCCCACGCAACCGAATAGGCATGCGTTTCGCCGCCGAAGCGCTGGCGGCCGAGGCGGACCTCGTTGAGCGACGACGACGTCGTGCCGTCCATGTGCTGGCGCATCAGGTCGAACACCGACCAGGTCGCAAAGCACTTCAGCGCCAGCAGCGCCTTTGCGCCTGACGTCTCGCGGACCTGATCGATCTTGCGCAAATTGTCGAGCAGCTTGCTCTTGTCGATGAGGTAGTAGGGAGTGCGCAGTTCGGTGTGGTTGGACATCGGGGTACCGTGGTTTCTGACCGGCGGACACAGCGCCGGCGTGGATAAACGAATGGAAGTTGGGGCTCGTCGAGCCGTCTCTGCTCGCGTCCGATCTCAGGCTGGGAAGAATAAAGCGCCATCCTCACGAGCGGATGACAGTCTGGCCTATGCCGACGGTAATAGCGCTTTCGCGCTGTTTCCTCGAAGACGACTGGTAAATGGCGGCATGATGGCACGCACAACAAAAACCGCGCCGCGGTGGCACGTACGGAGAGGAGCATGCCGCGCCCGCATGGGCCGTATGCTCAGATGATCTTCCGTTTGGGTGGCGTCCAGTACGACTGGGCCCATCCCCAATTGGAAGAGGCCGTCGCACGTCATGGCGTCCTCCCCAACCAGCAGATGAAACCTGCATCAGTAAAACAGGATGGCCTTATACCACCCCAGCCGAGAAGCTCAACACCCAAGCCTGTCGATTTTGTGACCAGACTGTATCACGTGACAGTGAAACGCGACGCAATCGACAGCTTCAGCTGCATGAAACGCAGGTTATCGGTCCAGTTCCGCCGCTGCCAGCCCGGCGATGTGAAGATTGATCGGCGCGGGAGTGCCGTCTTCGAGAAACCACGCCATCGACAGGCCGGACCAGGCGAGAATCCACAGCAGAAGCCGCTCGCGCTCCAGTCCTGCAGCCGCGCTCACGGTTGCGAGACGACGGCTGAAGCGTTGAGGGTCGGTCGCGACTGGGCGGGACGGATCGGCGAGGTCGGGGTTGAGGAAGATATTGGCAAAGTCGAAACCGCGCTCGCCCCACAGGCCTTTCGGATCAATGGCCAGCCAGCCGCGCGCGCCGAAGTCGAGCACATTGCCGTGGTGCAGATCGCCATGCAGCACTACCGGGTCTTGCGGCGCAGCGAGCAGAATGTTTGCCGCCGCAAGACAGCGCGCCAGCATGCCGCCATGGGTTCGCGCCGCCGGTTCCAGCGCGTCGAACCTTCGGGCAAGCGGGATCAGCTGCGGCAGCGGTTTGGAGCGCGGGATATGCAGCCGGGCGGCGGTGGCGCACAGGATACGGCAGGCCTCGTCATCCTGGCCGCCGCGCGCCATGTCGGACAGCGACCGCGCACCCGTCGCGCGCTCGATCAGCAGCGCGCCGTCCTCATCGGCAAGAACCCGCGCTGCGCCGTCACCATCCCACCACGCCAACAGCTCTTGGCCGCTCCGTTCCTCCTCGGCATGGGAAAGTTTCAGCATCGCCCGTTGGCCGGCCTGCATCACCGGCAACAGGCGAGATGTCGAAGTCGCAATCTCTGCGCCGTCCGCAACAAGATGCCAGCGACGCAGATAGGGCTCGAACTGGGGTTGGCTTGGCATGGCCATGTTATCTCAGCCGCATGGGAGCATGCCAAGCCTGCCGAGACGATTTTGGGTGGCATAACTATCGCATAAGATAGCTTATGGAACTGATGTGCCGGGCTCAATATTCCCGGAATGCGCGGGCCATGCTGTCGGTGATCGGTTTGACAATATACTCGAAGAACGTCCGCT
>JBEBXE010000132.1:0-8390 GCA_040391705.1 Aerobium aerolatum | reverse complement strand
GCGGCCATCGCCCCCTCGAAATTCACCTCGAAGATGCTGTCGAACACCTGCTGCGGCTGATCGACGAGACCGAGGCCGCCGCTGGTGGTGCGACCGGCATTATTGACGAGAACGTCGAGCCGGCCGAATTCGGCAACGCAGCGCGCGACCATGCGCTGGGCAGCGCCCGGCTCGGCGATGTCGACGGCATAGCCGGCATGACCCGGCCCGAGCGTTTCAGCACGCGCAAGCGCACGCACGCCGTCGAGATCGGCCACGACAACGCGATAGCCGGCGGACGCAAAGCGTCGCGCCGTGGCCCAACCGATGCCGGACGCGGCACCGGTGACGATGGCTACCTTCAACGGCTGCATGGCCGATCCCCTCCCCGAGGACGTCAGAAATTGGCGCGCGAGCTGCCGCCGTCGACGTAAAGCACCTCGGACGAGATGAACGAGGCTTCGTCGCTGGCCAGCATGCAGATGGCGTTGGCCATATCTTCGACGGTGCCGAGACGGCCCATCGGCGTGCGGGCGATGCGGGCGGCATCGCGCTCTTCGGAGCGGTGCTTCTGGGTGCCCTCTGTCGGCACTGCCGACGGCGCGATGGCGTTGACGCGGATGTTGCGCGCGCCAAGCTCGGTTGCCGCAGCGCGCGTAATCCCCATCACGCCAGCCTTGATACCGCTATAGACGATGGAGTTCGTTGCCGAACGGAAGCCCGCCGTGGACGCGACGTTGACAATCGAACCGCCGCGTTCCGGGTCCATGTATTCGGTCGCCGCCTGGATTCCCCAGATCACCGACTTGAAGCCGATTTCCGTCATCCGGTCGACGACTTCCGGGGTCACGTCCGGGATCGACTGGTAGCGCACCCATGCGGCGTTGTTGACGAGGATGTCGAGACGGCCGGTCTTTTCGTGCAGCGCCGCGATCGCAGCGCGCACACCCTCGCGGGTGCTCATGTTTTGCACGATGCCATGGGCCTGTCCGCCGGCGGCGCGGATTTCCGCCACAGCTTCCTCGACAAATTCTTCCTTGAGATCGTTGACGCCGACGATGGCGCCCAGCGACGCCATCTTCTTGGCGGCTGCACGGCCGATGCCATGGCCGGACCCGGTAATGAACGCGACTTTTCCAGCGAGAGACAACATTTTCCTACCCCAATCTTCTGTCGTTCAGGCAGCCTGGCCGCCATGTTGATTGATTATCCCGTCGGCGAGCGACAGCAGCACGGCGTCGGTATCGCCCTGGAACCGCATCGCATGCGCCCAGCGCAGATAGCGGTGCAGCGGAACCTCCCAGGTGAAGCCCATGCCGCCGTGAACCTGGATCGCCTTTTCGATGATCGCGATGGCGTTGTCACCCGCCGCCACGAACGTCGCCTTGCGGCGCGCAAGATCGGCGGTTCCTTCCGCAAGGAAGCAGCTGTCGAGAATATTGCGGATGCCTTCAAGCTGCAGCTTCTGGCGCGCCAGCAGATGACGCATCGCCTGGTTGGCCGACAGCGCCTTGCCGAACTGGACGCGGGTGTTGGCGTGTTCTTCGGCCATGTCGAGGCAGGTCTGCGCGCCACCCAGCAGCAACGCTGCAAAGCCGAGCCACGCGTCTGCCTCAACCGCCAGCCACTGCTCGGCGGTGATGCGGTTTTCCGCGGCCACACGCACATCGCTGAGCGTCAGCTGGCACGACGGGCGATCCTGGTCGAGCCCCCCGAGAGCAGTCACCTTCACCGCGTCGAGCGGCACCAGCACCGCGCCGCCATCTGGCGTGCGCACAATGGCGACGTCGCATTCATCGGCGCGCGGCGCGTTGCCGACAACGCCATTGATCTGCAACGCACCGTCGGTTTCCTTGACCTGCACAGTTCCCGTCCAGGCAATCGTCACCAATGACTGTCCGGCGACGATGTCGCTGGCAGCTGCCGGCGATGCCTGCAACAGCCGGGACGCAATCAGCGTTTCCAGCAGCGGGAAGGTCAGCAAGGCGGACCCGGCAGCCGACAGCAGCGGCACCGCATAGTCGAATGGCAGGTCGAGGCCGCCGAACTCTTCGGCAGCAACCACGCCGGTCAGGCCGTCGCCGGCAAGACGTTGCGCCGTTTCGCGCAGGCCCAGCCCTTCGCAAGCCGCAATCGCAGCGCTCGAAGCATCGGCAAAATCCGCCGGTGTCGGAAGATCACGATCCATCATGCTGCCCTCCTCGGGCGCGGCAGTTCCAGAATACGGTCGGCAATGATGCCAAGCTGGATTTCAGTGGTTCCCGCATAGATCGTCTCGGCACGGCTATGCATGTAGGCGATGTTGAAGCGCTTGTTGGCCGCCTGCACATCCCGCGTGTGCGGCAGCGATGCCTTCGCCAGCATCTCGATTGCGGTGCTCATGAAGCGCTGGTGCGTCTCGCTCCAGTGCAGCTTGGCAATGCTGCCGCGCGCGCCGATCGCCTGCCCGTCGCACAGCGCCTCGACCACCGTTTCGATGTGTCCCTTGAGCACCTCGATGTCGACGACCGACCCGGCGATCTTGCGGCGATAGTGGCCGTCATCCAGCAATTGCTGTAGCTGCGGATCGCTTTTGCAGGCAGAGATGAGGTGCTTCAGCTCGGCCTCGAAGCGCCACGCGCGATACATCCGGTTGGTCGCGCGTTCGATCGACAGCACGCGGATCGCCGCGCTCCAGCCTTCATCGGGCAGCCCGAGCGCATCGATGGCATCGACCTCGACGTCATCGAAGAAAACCTCGCAGAAGCTTTCCTTTTCATCGATCGACTTGATCTTGTTGATACGGATGCCCGGCAGATCCATCGGCACGGAAAACAGGCACAGCCCGCGATGCCGGTCTTCAACCGTGCCGGTGCGCGCCAAAAGCAGGCAGCGCTGGGAACGCGACGCGCCGCTGGTCCAGATCTTCTGGCCGTTGATGCGCCATTTGTCGCCGATCTTTTCGGCGCGCGTGCGCAGCCCGGCAAGGTCGGACCCAGCGCCCGGCTCGGAAAAGCCCTGGCACCAGATTTCGCTCATGTCGAGGATCGCCGGCAGCAGCCGCTTCTTCTGTTCCTCGGTGCCGACCGCCTGAATGATCGGCCCGGCAAGTTCCTTGCCGATCGAATTCATGCTCTCGGGAACCGGCATGCGGCCGATTTCCTGGCTGACGATCAGGTGCTCGCGCAGCGTGCGGCCATAACCGGCATAGGCGACCGGCCAGGTGATGCCGACGAGACCAGCCTTGTGCATCGCCGCTTCCCACGCATACAGATCCTGCGTCGATGGCGGGTTGTCCGAGAGCTTGTCGGTGCGAAAACTGTCCGGCAGGTTGGTTTCAAGCCAGTTTCGCACAGCGTGGCGCAGCTCCTCTCCCGAAAGCCGGGAGATGTCGCTGGGCGCTATGGCGCTGAACATATTCATGTCGTTTCTCTAAAGTTGTGTGGCGGCAACGGGGACAAACAGCGCGTCCAAGGCGACGACGCCTTCGCCTTCCCTGGCCACGAGCAGCGGATTGATATCGACTTCTGCAATCGAAGAAGCCTGCTGGATGGCCAGACGCGACAGGGCGGCAACGGCGGATGCCGCAGCCTGCACATCGGCCTTCGGCCGGCCGCGCGCGCCGTCCAGAAGCGGGAACGCCTTCAGCGAACGGATCATTTCCAGCGCGGTCGCTTCGCTGACCGGTGCGATCTGCAACGAGACGTCCTGCATGACTTCGGCAAAGATGCCGCCGAGGCCGACCATCACGATGGGTCCGAAGATCGAGTCGTTCTTGGTGCCGAGGATCAGCTCGGTGCCGCTACCTGCCATCTTCACCACCAGCACGCCGGTGATGCGCGCATCCGGCGCTTTGGCGGCAACACTTGCCATCATCGTGTCATAGGCCTGCGCGAGATCGCCCTCGTTGGCCAATCCGACCACCACGCCGCCGACTTCGGTCTTGTGGGCGATGTCGGGAGAGACGATCTTGATGACAACCGGATAGCCGATCTCGGCTGCGTCGCGCAGAAGCGACGCCTTGTCGGTGGCGACCCGCTCCTCAAGAATCGGAATCCCGGCAGACGCCAGCACCTTCTTGGCTTCGTTCTCGTTGGCAAACACATCCGCCGGCAGCGCGTCTCCGGGAAGCACCTCGATCGCGGCAAGAGCCGTGTGCGCCCGCATCGTTCCGACCCGCACCAGCCCGGCAACCGCCGAGCACACCGCGTCAATGCCTTCGATGGTCGCAAAGCCCATCGCGTTGATCTGCGCGATCACGTCGTCAGGACCACTGCAGCACAGAACCACCAGCTTGTCGGGGTGTTCTGCCTTCAGTCCGCGCAGCGCTTCAAGATAGACGTCGCGCAAGCGCGGCAATGACAGCGCGCTCGACATCAGCACGATGACCACGTCGCAGACCGGATCGCTGGCAACCGCCGACAGCACGCCCTGGAACAGTTCGGGTCGGGCCGAGACCTGCGCCGTCGTATCGACAGGATTGTGCGGGGCCGCATAGGGGACGATCTGCAGGATCTTGTCCTGCGTGTCCTGGCCGAGGCGCGGCAGCGTCAGGCCGTTCTGGCTGGCGGCATCCGCCATCATCACGCCAAAGCCGCCCGAGGCCGCAATCAGCGCCACGCGATTGCCGCGCGGCAGGCGATCAGCCTCGACCACCGACAGCACATGCGCCATGTCGATCAACTGCTCGATATTGGCGACACGCACCGCACCGGCGTTGCGGAAGACGACGTCGAACACCGCGTCCGATCCGGCGAGCGCGCCGGTATGCGAGGCTGCGGCCGCGCTGCCGGCTTCCGAACTGCCGATTTTCAGCACGATCACCGGCTTGCCGGCCGCGCGCGCCATCTCCAGCGCCGCGACGAATTTCGCGCCGTCACGGCAGGTTTCAAGGCAGCACAGAATGATTTTCGTCTGCGGGTCGGTCGCCATCCAGGCGATGCCATCGGCGATGTCGATGTCGCATTCATTGCCGGTCGCGATGAAGCGGCTGATGCCGACGCCACGCAGCGAGGCGCTGCGCATGGTGAAGCTGCCGAGATTGCCGCTCTGCGACACGATTCCGACCGGGCCAGCCGGCGGCATCGCCGCTTCGATGGCAATCGAGAACGTCGCGATGCTGCGCTCGGCAATGCCGATCGAGCCAAGGCAGTTCGGCCCGAGAATCCGCATGCCGCTCTGCCGGGCGATTTCGGTCAGGCGCGCCTGCAACAGGGCACCCTCTTCGCCGACTTCGGTGAAGCCGGCCGACAGGATCACCGCCGCCTTGACGCCGATTGCGGCGCAATCTTCGATTGCCGCGACGGCCGCACCTGCAGGCACCGCGACAATAACCAGATCGATCGGCTCGGGCACGTCGCGTACGGAGACGAACGCCGGCAGCGACTGGACGATGCCGCCGCTCTTGTTGATCGGATAGATCCGGCCTTCGAAGCCATGCTTCTGCAACAGCTGAAGCGGCCGGCCGCCGATCTTGGTTTCATCCTGGGACGCGCCGATGATCGCAATCGACCGCGGCTTGAACAGCGCATCCAGACCTTCACCCACCTTCATGTCAGCGTCCCTTGAAAACTGGCTTGCGCTTTTCGAGGAACGCCATGCGGGCTTCCTTTGCGTCTTCGGTCTTCGACAGCGCCATCGTGATGTTCTGCTCGAAGCGATAGGCGTCGCGCTGCGGCATCAGGTCGACCATGTTGCAGGCCTGCTTGGCATGCGCGATGGCAAGCGGGCTCTTGGAGGCGATCTGCGCCGCCACGGCCATCGCCGTCGGCATCAGCTCTTCGCGCGAGGTGACGTCTTCGATGATGTTGCGCTTCAGCAGTTCGGCGGCAGTCAGGCGAACGCCGGTCATGAACATGCGGCGCATGGTCGAACGGCCAAACAGCGTCTTCAGCATCGAGGCACCGCCGGCAAGACCGACATCGATCTCGGGCATGCCGAACACCGCATTCTCCGACGCGTAGAAGATATCGCAGGCAGCCATCAGGCCGAGCCCGGCACCCAGTGCCGCGCCATTCACCGCCGCAATCACTGGCTTGGCGCACTCGCGGATCGCGTTGTTGGTCTCGCGGGTGATGCGGTTGTGGTCGAGGAAATCGCCCTTCTTGGCGTCGTCCGGACGATCCTTCAGGTCTGCGCCGGCGCAGAAAACGTTGCCGGTCGCGGTCAGCACGGCAACGCGAACATCGCTGCGCTCGGAGATCTCGTCGAAGATCTCGACGATCCGCCGCCGCGCCGCACGGTCGAGCGCGTTCACCGGAGGACGGTTGAGCGTGACGACGGCGATGTAGTCACTGACCTCGAGCGTTACAGCTTCAGTTTGCATGGCAGCCTCCCTGGGAATCTCGCGAAGTGTATGGTGCCAGCCCACTGGCTGACCGGTCGGTCAATGTCTTAGCAACACGATTTCCATTCCGCAAGCCTGCGCCGCGACAATCCGGAAGCCAGCCACAGCTCGCGCTTTTGAGCGTTTGAAACCGGCAAAATAGCGCGCTCGAGTCGTGTTGACTGTCCGGTCAGTCATGGCTAGTTTGCCGCCATGCTGTTCCACAGCACGGAATTGGTGAAACACTCGGGAGGCTTTTCATGTCCACGATTACAAGACGTAACGCATTGGGTCTTTTGGCTGCCGGCGCACTTGCGCCGCTGGCGATGCCAGGCATCGCGCGCGCCCAGTCGGGCCAGGTAATCCGCATCGTCTACCCCTATGCGGGCGGCAGCGCGGTCAACAACATCATCCGCATGATTGCCGACCACATGTCCAAGACGCTCGGCCAGCCGGTCGTGGTCGAGGATCGTCCCGGCGGCAACGGCATCGTCGCCACGCAGGCAGTCGCCTCCTCGGCACCGGACGGCACAATGGTGCTGGTTGGCGCCACCGGCACGCTGTCGCTGAACTCGCTGCTGCGCCCGACGCTTCCCTACAAGCTCGACGATTTCGAGTCGGTCGGCATGATGTTCGACGGCCCGCTGACCGTCACCATCAATTCGAAGATGCCGGTTTCCGACATCAAGTCGCTGGTCGAGTGGGCCAAGGCTGAAAACAAGCCGCTGCGCTACGGCATGCTTGGACCCGGCAGCGTCACCCACCTGTTCGGCATCCTGTTCGGCAAGGCCACCGGCGTGGAAACCATTGCGGTCGCCTACCGCAACAACAACGCCCAGATTCTCGACCTGCTCGGCGAGCAGAACGAGCTCAACTTCTCGACGCCCGCATCGCTGATCGAGCATGAGAAGGCCGGCACGCTGAAGATGCTGGCCGTGACCACCGAACAGCGCATGGCGATAATTCCGGACACGCCGACCGTTGCCGAAGCCGGCTTCCCGTCGTTGATCTGCTCGTTCTGGAACTCGCTGATGGTGCCCAAGGGCACACCAGGCGACATCACCGCGCGCCTCAACGAAGCGCTCAACAAGGCGACCGAGGACGCAACGATCCGCGAGCGCATGGCAGCCGAGTGCCTCGTCGCCATGCCCGGCGAACCGGCACAGGTCAACGCCATCATCGATCGCGACCTTGCAACCTGGGGCGACATCATCCGCTCCGAGGGCATCACGCTCGACTAAACTCGAAACCAAAGAAGCGCGCAGTCCCACCCTGCCCGCGCGAGAGACCGCCAGATGTCTTCGGATGCCTGGCGGTCTCGATTCCGTCTGTTGCTGTGACGCGCGCCTGAATGCTATGTGCATTCACACCAATTCAGGACCGCACGGGACACGATGGCGCAGCTACTCCCTTCCCATCTCTTGAAGCAGCTGTTCGACCGCGCCGTTGCGGTCGCAGACCCGATGGCGATCATCGCCGGCCATTTGCCGCCGCGTCCCGCCGGTCGCGTCGTCGTCGTTGGTGCCGGCAAGGCGAGCGCGCGGATGGCGGAAGCGGTGGAAGCCTCCTGGGGACCGTGCGAAGGCCTCGTCATCACCCGCTACGGCCATGGCCGTCCCTGTCAGGGCATCGAGATCGTCGAGGCAGCGCATCCGGTTCCCGATGCCGCCGGTGTCGCCGCGACGCAACGCATGCTCACGCTTCTGGCTGGCCTCGGCGAAGATGATTTCATCCTTGCGCTGATGTCCGGCGGTGCCTCGGCGCTGCTCTGCGCCCCGGCGGGAAACCTCACGCTCGACGACAAGAAAGCGGTCAACGCCGCGCTTCTCGCCAGCGGCGCACCGATCGACCGCATGAACACGGTGCGCAAGCACTTAAGCCGCGTCAAAGGCGGCCAGCTCGCCGCGAGCGCATTTCCGGCGCGCGTCCTGTGCCTGATGATCTCGGACGTGCCCGGCGACGATCCGGCCATCATCGGCTCCGGCCCAACCGTAGCGGACGACAGCACGCCTGACATGGCGCGCGCCATTCTCGAGCAGTGGCAGATCCCGGTGTCGGATACGCTCGCCGACGCCTTGCAGCACAGCGGCGTCGTCGGATCGGGCGA
>JBEBXE010000131.1:0-8398 GCA_040391705.1 Aerobium aerolatum | reverse complement strand
AGATGCTGCGCACGCCGAACTTCGGCCGCAAGTCGCTCAACGAGATCAAGGAAGTTCTGGCCGCTATGGGCCTCCACCTCGGTATGGAGGTGCAGGACTGGCCACCAGAGAACATCGAAGATCTCGCAAAACGCTACGAAGACCAGTACTGAGCTTGATCCCGAAAAGCCGCGAGGCTTTTCGGACCAGATCTTGCCGCTGAAGGAACAAGAGGCTTCGCGCCTCTATTAGAAATGGAGAAGGCCAATGCGCCACGGAAAATCCGGTCGCCGTCTCAACCGCACTGCCAGCCACCGTAAGGCGCTGTTTTCGAACATGGCAGCTTCGCTGATTGAACACGAGCAGATCACAACCACCCTGCCAAAGGCGAAGGAACTTCGCCCGATCGTCGAAAAGCTGGTCACGCTCGGTAAGCGCGGCGACCTGCATGCACGCCGCCAAGCTGCCTCGGCAATCGGTTCGGAAGCCGCTGCAAAGCGTCTGTTCGACATCATTGCGCCGCGCTACGCCACCCGCAACGGCGGCTACCTGCGCATCATGAAGGCCGGCTACCGCCACGGCGACAACGCAGCCATGGCTGTGATTGAGTTCGTCGAGCGCGACACGTCTGCCAAGGGTGCAGTCGACCGCGCCCGCGTCGAGGCTGAAGAAGCCAACAGCGAATCCGAAGCAGCGTGATCCCACGCCTTCGAACTTGAATAAAAAAAAGGGGCCTCGCGGCCCCTTTTTATTTGTCTGCATTTCCTATGACGTGATCCTGAACGAGATCCCCGCTCGCAAGGCACGCGCTTTCAGCTGCCGATGATGTAGCGGCTATAGCGTCCGGTCACCTTCTTGACGGCAAGTACCAGCGCGACGCTGATGCCGAGCACGACGGATGTGTAGAGCAGCAGGTCGACGAGCGGCAGGCCGACATGCGGTGTCCAGCGATCTGGAAACCGCATCAGCACCGCAAGCACAACGCCATGCATGAAGAAGATTCCAAAACTGTAGCGGGATATGAACTTCAGCGGCGCCCGTGCGACGTCGCCATAGCGGGCGAGCAATCCGGTCAGCGCCGCGATAGCCGCATATTTTTGCAGCAAGATGAGATCGAGACCGACAGGCAACCAGCCATCGCCGGGCAGGCGTTCGATATTGTCGATCCGCCCGACGACAGCAGCTTGCACTGCCGCGATGGCCAGCACGGCAAGCCAGCTGGCAACCAGCACGGTGTTGCTCTTCAGATAGGGCATCCAATGCTGACGGTATTCACAAAACAGAATGCCGAACATGTAGAAATTGGCGAAATAGACAAAGCTGTGCACCGGGTCGAGGTTGTCGTGCGGGCGGTGAATCCACAAGGCCAGCCCAATGGATGCCGCCAGCACCCACCAGCGCGCCGGTGAGGCCAGCCGAATGAACCGGTCGAACAGCGGCGATGCGAGAAAGATCAGCATCACGCACGGAATGTACCAGTAGGCCGTGACCATCCTGCCGGTGGTGATCAGGGTGATGTACTCGACGAAGTAGCTTTCCGGGTAGGGAACGCCCTCCTTGACGACAGTGACCTGGATTGCACCGAGCGCGATCAACGCGAAGACGAGCGGTGTGGCGATGACCAGGTAGGGCAGGCCGACATAGAGCGATTTGCGCCGCATGAATTCGCCATACGGCACACGCTCGAAAAACAGATGGCGGTAGAGAAAGCCCGAGATGAAGACGAACAGGGCGGTGCCGCCATTGACGATTGCCGGAACCACGTTCCTGAGCGACGCGACCAGTGTCGGGTCTTCGTTGACGCCATGCGTCCATGCCAGCGCATAGGTATGCCCAGTCACGATCATGATCATGGCAAAAGCGCGAAAATACTCGATATAAGCTATATGCTCACGCTGTCCGGCTCCGGTGGAAGCCTCGTGGTGCGCAAGAGGCGTTGGGGAGGGCGACAACAATGGGGTCTGCAGCATTCGGCACTATTCCGTGCACTGGGGGCAACATGGACGATGCCGATATCAGCCCGGCACTAAACGAGTGGTGAACAACCATGCCAAAATGCAACGGGGTTGAGCGTTTCCTCATAGGGGACATTTATTTTGCACAATCCCGGTGAAAATGGCATCCGGTCTCCAAAGGAAGGAAACGCCATGCCATCATTGATTCGCTCGCTGTTTTTCTCCGGTTTCTGCAGCCTTGTCGTTGCCACAGGGGTGGTGACGCCCGGGTTCGCCCAGGAGAGCGCACGCGGATTGGGCGACGCGCTGAGCGAATTGCTCGGCGGAACGCAGCCGCAAGTGCAGAGCGATCGTCGCGTTCCCTTCGGACAACAGGAGCTTCAGCTTTCCTACGCCCCGCTGGTGAAGGCGACGGCTCCAGCCGTGGTCAACGTCTACGCGTCGCAGGAAATGGCCGTCCGCTCGCCTTTCGCGGGTGATCCGTTCTTCGAACAGTTCTTCGGCCGACAGCAGATGCCGCCGCGCGTTCAATCCTCGCTTGGCTCCGGCGTGATCGTCGACCCGCAGGGCTTCGTCGTGACCAATTATCACGTCATCCGTGGGGCGAGCGAAGTACGTGTCGCGACATCCGACGGGCGTGAGTTCAACAGCAAGATCCTGCTGAAGGACGAATCCCTCGACCTCGCCATCCTCAAGATCGACGGTTCGACGCCATTTCCGAGTGCGCCACTGGGCGATTCCGATGCATTGGAGGTCGGCGATCTGGTCCTGGCCATCGGCAATCCGTTCGGCGTCGGCCAGACCACCACGAGCGGCATCATTTCCGCCCTGGCGCGCACCCATATCGGCGTCAACGATTTTGGCTTCTTCATTCAGACCGACGCCGCGATCAATCCCGGCAATTCCGGCGGCGCGCTGATCAACATGGCGGGGCAGGTGATCGGCATCAACACCGCCATCTACAGCCAGTCCGGCGGCTCCATCGGCATCGGCTTCGCCATTCCCTCCAATATCGTCCAGGCGGTCGTCAAAGCGGCCGAGGATGGCCTCGACTATTTCGAGCGGCCGTTCGTCGGCGCGACATTCGAGAATGTCAGCCCGCAGATCGCCGAAGCACTGGCGATGGCGGGCCCGACCGGTGCGCTGGTCAAATCCGTGGTGGCCGACGGCCCCTCGGCCAAGGCCGGATTGCGCCCCGGCGATGTCGTGCTGGCAATGAACGGCGCAACCATCGAGCATCCCGACGCGCTTGGGTACCGGCTGGCAATCCAGCCGATCGGCAGCGTCGCGACCTTGACGGTTCTGAGCCAGGGCAGCGAACGGAAGATCGAGATCGAACTCGTCCGCGCACCCGAAGGCGCGTCGACGGCGGAGATCATCATCGACGGGCGCAGCCCGTTTGCTGGCACCAAGGTGGCGGCGATGTCGCCACGTCTGGCGCAGCGCCTCAACATCCGCGGTGAGGCGCGCGGTGTCGCGGTCATCGACGTCGATCGCGCGTCGCCGGCGGCCCGCTTCGGCTTTCGTCCGCGCGACATCGTGCTGGAGGTCAACGGCGTCCAGATCGACACACCGGAAAAGCTGCGCGAAGTAGCGGGCAGCGAGTCACGGTGGTGGCGGTTCACAGTGGAGCGTGACGGCCAGCTGATGAACCAGGTTCTGCGTTATTGATGGGCCATGGGCGACCTGTTCAAATCTGACCCCAACCCTGCCATGCAAAGTGGGCGTCCGCTCGCCGACCGGCTGCGGCCGCAGACGCTGGCGATGGTGGTTGGTCAGGATCACCTGACCGGCGACGACGGCGTGCTGACGCGGATGATCCGCTCGGGTTCGCTCGGCTCGATGATCTTCTGGGGGCCGCCCGGCACCGGCAAGACCACGGTCGCGCGTCTTCTGGCCGGTGAAACCGATCTGGCCTTCGAGCAGATCTCGGCGATCTTTTCCGGTGTCGCCGATCTCAAGAAGATGTTCGAGACGGCGCGCATGCGCCGCTCCAGCGGCCGGCAAACGCTGTTGTTCGTCGACGAGATCCATCGCTTCAACCGCGCCCAGCAGGACTCATTCCTGCCGGTGATGGAAGACGGCACCGTCGTGCTCGTCGGTGCGACGACGGAAAATCCATCGTTCGAGCTCAATGCCGCACTGTTGTCGCGTGCACGCGTGCTGACGTTCCATTCCCACACGCCAGAAAGCATCTCTGCGCTTTTGGAACGCGCCGAGGCGGTCGAGGAAAAGCCGCTGCCGCTCAATGAGGAGGCGCGGGCGGTTCTGCTGCGTATGGCTGACGGTGACGGCCGCGCCGCATTGACGCTGGCAGAGGAAGCGTGGCGAGCCGCCGGCGACGGCGAGATTTTCGATGCTGAAAGCCTGCAGCATGTCGTGCAGCGTCGCGCGCCGATCTACGACAAGGGCCAGGACGGCCACTACAATCTGATTTCGGCGCTGCACAAGGCGGTGCGTGGATCGGACCCGGATGCGGCGCTCTACTATCTGTCGCGGATGTTCGATGCCGGCGAGGACCCGCTGTTCATCGGCCGCCGGCTGGTGCGCATGGCCGTCGAGGACATTGGCCTTGCCGACCCGCAGGCCCTCGTCATCGCCAACGCCGCCAAGGATGCCTACGAATATCTCGGCTCCCCCGAGGGCGAACTGGCGTTTGCGCAAGCCTGCGTCTATCTGGCGACCGCGCCTAAGTCGAACGCCGTCTACACCGCGTTCAAGGCGGCGATGCGGGTGGCGAAGGAAAACGGCTCGCTGATGCCGCCCAAGCACATCCTCAACGCGCCGACCAAGCTGATGAAGTCCGAAGGCTACGGCGCGACGTATCAATACGACCACGACATGCCGGACGCATTCTCCGGACAGGACTATTTTCCCGAGACGTTGGGACGTCAGAAATTCTACGATCCGCCAGATCGCGGCTTTGAGCGCGACATCCGCAAGCGTCTCGACTATTGGGCAAGACTTCGCCGCGAGCGAAAGCCGTGACGATGCATTTCCTTCTCGTCGCGCTCGGCGGCGCCATCGGTGCGGCGGCGCGCCATGGCGTGAATCTGGCCGGCATGCGGCTTCTCGGAATTGGCTTTCCGTGGGGAACGGTTGCGGTCAATGTCGTCGGCGCGCTGGTGATGGGCATCTTCATCGAAATGCTGGCGCGGCGCTGGGGCGGGTCGGCGGAGTTGCGCCTGTTCGTGGCAACCGGTATTCTCGGTGGGTTCACGACGTTCTCTGCCTTTTCGCTTGATGCGGTGACGCTGTATCAGCGTGGCGAGGTCGTTCTGGCGTTCATTTACGTTGCTGGCAGCGTGATTTTGTCGATTGCAGCGTTGTTCCTGGGATTGTGGCTCGCAAGAACCGTCGCGTGATGCTATCTCGCACGCGCGAGATAAAGATTGGCGAGACATGGCAGGCGTAGAACAAATCACGGTTGAGGCTGACGAAGCGAGCATGCGGCTCGATCGTTGGTTCAAGGTCCATTTTCCGGGGCTTGGATTCGGCCACCTCCAGAAACTTCTGCGGTCGGGGCAGATCCGCGTCAGCGGCGGCCGCGCCAAGGCGGACACGCGCCTCGAAGCCGGTCAGGTCATCCGCATCCCGCCGCTCGAGGTCGATCGCAAGAACGACGCGCCGGTTACGTCCAAGACGATGCGCGGGCAGGACGACGGCGAAGTTCTGACCAAGATGCTGCTTTATGAGGACCCGTCCGTCTACGTCTTCAACAAGCCAGCCGGTCTGGCAGTGCAGGGCGGTTCGGGCATCGTGCGCCATGTCGATGACATGCTGGAAGCGTTCCGCAACAAGAAGGGCGAAAAGCCGAGGCTGGTTCACCGGCTGGACCGGGACACCGCCGGCGTTCTCGTGGTGGCGCGCAGCCGGCTTGCGGCGATGAAGCTCGCCGAGGCGTTTCGTGGCCGCGACGCCAAGAAGTTCTATTGGGCGCTGGTGAAGGGCGTTCCGCGCAAGCGCGAGGACAAGATTTCATCCTGGATGGTCAGGGAAAAGACCCTTGACGGCGACCGCATGCGGATCGCCACCCATGGCGAGAAGGGGGCTGACCATGCCGTCTCCTACTATCGGGTGGTCGAGCAGGCGGGTCAGACCCTGTCATGGCTGGAGATGCAGCCGCATACGGGACGGACGCACCAGTTGCGTGTGCATGCCGCCTATATCGGCTGCCCGATCATCGGCGATCCGAAATATTTCGAGGCGGATACCAACTGGGATTTCCCGGGCGGCATGCAGAACCGCCTGCACCTTCTGGCGCGTCGAATCGTCATCCCGCATCCGAACGGCGGAATGATCGACGTCACCGCGCCGATGCCGCCGCATATGCGCCAGAGCTGGAACCTCCTCGGCTTCGACGAAGCCAGCGCGGAGGAGGAGAAGTGACACCCCGCTCGACTGCGGTGCAGTCAAGGGTCGCGATCGACTCCCTGGCCGTGGCCATGATGGTGTTCATCACGTTCAGCTGGGGTCTCAACCAAGTTGCGATCAAGGTCGCGAATACCGGCTATAATCCGATATTCCTGAGCATTGCGCGCTCGAGCGTCGGCGGCGTACTGGTGTTCCTGTGGTGCCTGTGGCGCGGGATCCCGCTGTTCCAGCGCGATGGAACCCTGCTGGTCGGCATTGCCGTCGGTGCGCTTTTCGGCATCGAATTCGCGCTGGTTTTCGTCGGCCTCGATTTCACGACAGTGGCACGCGGCACTTTGATGCTCAACACCATGCCGTTCTGGGTACTGGTGGGCGCGCATTTCCTGCTCGGCGAACGGATCACGCTGCAAAAGGCGATCGGCGTTGGCCTTGCCTTTGCCGGCGTCTGTCTTGTCTTTGCCGACAAGTTGAGCACCCCCAGCGCGAACGGGATGGTTGGCGATGTGATGTGCCTTGTCGCCGGCATGGCGTGGGCCGCCACCATCCTGATGATCAAGCGATCCAGACTTGCCACGGCAAGCGCCGAAAAAACCTTGCTGTACCAGCTTGCGGTGTCGGCGATCATCCTGATCCCGCTGGTGCCGCTTGCCGGGCCGATCCTGCGTGATGTGACTACGCTGGCGACCGCCGCCTTCCTGTATCAGGCGGTATTTGTGGTGGCGTTCACCTATGTGTTGTGGTTCTGGCTGATGCGGGTGTATCCCGCCTCAGGCCTGTCGAGCTTTGCCTTTCTGACGCCGGCATTTGGTGTCATGTGTGGCTGGCTGTTGTTGAACGAGCCGCTGTCCCTCAGTATTTTGGGCGCGCTCTTTCTTATCGCCGTGGGCATTTTGGTCGTGAACCGTCCGGTTCGCCGCTAGGTGCCTGCGCTTGTTGGTTGTTTGTGAAGGTGTGTGATGCGAGACCAGCTCGAAGACATTGAGGCCGGGCGTCATCTGTCTGATCCAGATCCTGTGCGCCGCGCGCAGATACAGATGCGCACGCCGCTGCCGAAGCGTTTCTACAAGACCGTGTCTGTCGCCGAAGGCGAGGCCGGTTTCTCCGTGCAGCTCGACGGCAAGCCGGTGCGTACGCCCGGCAAGGCCCTGTTGGCGGTGCCGACCCAGGCTGCTGCCCAATTGATGGCGGCGGAATTCGACGCCCAGGTCGAGATCATCAATCCGGTTTCAATGCCTGTGGTGCGGTTGGTCAATACCGCGATCGACGGTGTCGCCACCGATATGCAGGCGGTGCTTGAGGATGTGATGCGGTTCTCCTCGTCCGATCTGGTGTGCTATCGCGCCGATGCGCCGGAACAGCTGGTCCAGCGGCAGGCCGAAGCCTGGGACCCGGTGCTCGACTGGGCGCAGTCTGCGCTTGGAGCCCGCTTTTTGCTGGCGGAAGGCATCGTGCACGTCACCCAGCCGCGCGAGTCGGTCAACGCAGTCGGCATCTGGCTCAAGCAGCGCGAAGACGCATTCCGGCTGTCGTCGATCCATCTCATGACCACGCTGACCGGTTCTGCGCTGCTCGCGCTGGCCGTTGAAGCAGAGGCGATCACGCCGGACGAGGCATGGACGCTCGCCCATGTCGACGAAGACTGGACCATCGAGCACTGGGGCGACGATGCCGAGGCAACCGCGCGCCGCACGGCACGCCGCAAGGATTTCGACGCCGCCGTCGCACTGGCGCGTGCGATGGTTTCCTAACACCAACTTCTGATCTCATGAAAAAAGCCGGGGCATTGCTGCCCCGGCTTTTTTGTGCCGATCTGGAGGATCAGACGGAGTAATACATGTCGAATTCGACCGGATGCGGGGTCATTTCGTAGCGCATCACTTCGGCCATCTTCAGCTCGATATAGGAATCGATCTGGTCGTCATCGAACACGCCGCCAGCCTTCAGGAAGCCGCGATCCTTGTCGAGCGACTGCAGCGCTTCACGCAGCGAGCTGCAGACGGTCGGGATCTTCTTCAGTTCCTTGGCGGGCAGGTCGTACAGATCCTTGTCCATGGCCTGGCCGGGATGGATCTTGTTCTTGATGCCGTCGA
>JBEBXE010000130.1:0-8415 GCA_040391705.1 Aerobium aerolatum | reverse complement strand
AGATGCGCGCAGGAGCATTGGAGCAGATCGAATCCCTGGAACAGCTCCGCGCCCTGGAAGCCGGCTGGCGCATCGCCGTCGCCCTCAGCCCCGAACCTTTCCCCGCCGGCGTCGATACGGAGGAAGACCTGGCGCGGGTGGAGCGGGAGATGCGTAGGGGCTGAACGACAGGCTGAGGATGACTGCAATGGTGCGGCAACGGGGTTAAGATGACCACATCAACTGGTCACGAAGCCACGCCATGAACATCAACGCCGCGCAGTTCAAGGCCAAGTGCCTGAAACTCATCGATGAAGTGGCTGACACCCGCCAGCCGCTCGTCATCACCAAGCGCGGCAAGCCGGTGGCGCGCGTCGTTCCGATCGAGGAAGAAACCGTCCCCGGGCTGTTCGGCTACATGAAGGGCACCGGTGAGGTCGTCGGCGACATCGTTGATGTTCCTTCCGACCCCTGGTCAGCGGAATCCGGTGATGAGGACGATCTGTATGGGCCGACCTGACAAGCCAAGCCTCGTCATTCCAGCGAAGGCTGGAATCCATTCTGAAACAGCAACATGGGTTCCAGTCCTCGAACGAGAGCACTTCGGGGGCGGGCTCTCTGTTCGGATGAGGGATCGTTCCGGGGTTCCTCTGCCTGCGGGCGATGCCGCGTGAGCGCGGGCGACGGGCCGATCCTGCTGGATACGCACGCCTGGCTCTGGCTCTGCTTTGGAACCCCCGGCGTGTTCACGCCTCCGGTGCGCAAGCGGCTCGCGGCCGCCGATGCCGCAAAGCCGCTGCACGTCTCCATCATTTCGACCTGGGAAGTGGCGATGCTCGCCGCCAAGGGGCGGGTGAACCTTGCCATGCCCACCCGCGCATGGGTGGCACAGGCGCTTTCGCACCCGGCGGTGAAACAGCTTGCGCTTGACGATCCTTCGGTCGTGGTCGAGAGCAACGAACTGCCCGGCAACTTCCACGCCGACCCCGCGGACCGCCTGCTCGTCGCCACCGCGCGCATCGGCGGATACGTTCTGGCAACGCGGGATCGGAAGATTCTGGACTACGCCAAAGCCGGGTACGTCAACGTGCTGCGCGTCTGACGTGGCATGGCTGATTTTCCCGATGAACGGTCGGATGTGTCTCATCGGGTGAGACAGACGTGTGATTTCCTTGGCGCACGGGTGGCTGATCGAGGGGCGTCATGGACGAGAAGTACTGGGCACATTCGACTTCACAGGCGGGCAAGTCTGATCGCCAGCGGCCTGATGTCCATCTATCCTCCGTCGAGAGGATGGCTGCGGAGCATGCCGAATGGTTTGGTGCCAGCTCGATGGCGCAAGCTGCGGGCCTGCTGCACGATCTCGGCAAGGACACAGAATGCTTCCAGAAGCGCCCTGAAGGCGAAGCTCCTCGCATGGATCACGCCATATGGGGAGCGGTGGTGGCACGGCAGCGTAACCCCTCGCTTGGGTCGTTGATGGCCTATGCGGTTACCGAGTATCACGCAGGTCTGGCAATGGTCTCAGCTTGTGAGACTGGAATGTGGTTTGATGGTCGCCATTGCAAAGTAGTGATTCGGCGGGTGCAGTAATCATGACTGTCGTGACAGAGCAATTCATTGCGCATGTTCGGAAAAACGGGGAGCTGCAACCGCTGGGAGATCATTTGCGCGGTGCCGGACGTTTTTCTGCCGTTTTCGCCGTAAAGCTTGGTCTGGCGCTTGTCGGCGAGTTGCTTGGCTTGCTTCACGACCTCGGCAAGTATAGCGATGAGTTCCAGGCCTACCTGAAGTCGGCAACGGGTCTGTTGAATCAGGACGAAGACGAAGAGTTCGTCAATGCCGCCGGACTCAAGGGCAAAATCGACCATTCAACCGCTGGCGCGCAGATCGTGTGGCGCGCACTTTCCACGCGCGGGCCAATGGGGATCATGGCTGGGCAGATGCTCGCCTTGTGCATTGCTTCCCACCATTCCGGCTTGATCGACTGCCTCAGCGCTGATCTCAACCACCTCGGTGAGGACAACTTCTCCCGGCGCATGGACAAGGCCGAGGATCGCAGCCACGCAACGTGCGCTTGGAGCAGGCTTGAAGCCCCGTTGCGCGAACGTGTGGAGGCATTGTTGGCAAATGAAGATTTGTTGACCGGTATCCAGAAAATCCTTGCCTGCATTGGCAAGAACAACGGCAGCAGCATCGTCGCGCAACAGCAGATCGGCCTTTTGGCGCGCTTCTTGTTCAGTTGCCTGATCGACGCGGATCGTCTCGATACGGCGATCTTCGAGAAGCCGAAAGCCAATCAGCATCGTCCGCAGGGCGAATATGCCGACTGGCAAACGCTCGTTTATAGACTGGAGTGTCATTTGGACGGGCTGGCACCCAGGCATCCCATTGACGAAGTGCGCCGCGACATCGCGCAACACTGTCTGGGTGCTGCTCAACGTGGACGAGACATCTATACCTTGAGCGTGCCGACCGGCGGCGGCAAGACGCTGGCGAGCTTGCGGTTCGCCCTGCACCACGCCAAGCGGCACAAGCTCGACCGGATCATCTACGTCATCCCTTACACGTCCATCATCGACCAGAACGCAAAAGTCGTGCGTGGAATACTTGAGCCAGATGGCGACAAGGCCAGCAGAGGTGGGATCGTGCTTGAACACCATTCCAATCTGCTGCCCGAAGTGCAAGGCTGGCGAGAGAAAATGCTGACCGAAAATTGGGACGCACCGGTGATCTACACCACGATGGTGCAGTTTCTCGAAACCCTGTTCGGTGCGGGTACGCGCGGTGCGCGACGCATGCACCAATTGGCGAACGCCGTCATCGTGTTCGACGAGATTCAATCCCTGCCGGTGAAGTGCGTCCACCTGTTCAACAACGCCCTGCAATTTCTGGCGGATTGCTGTGGCAGTACAGCGGTGCTTTGCACGGCTACGCAACCGCTGCTCAATCGGGTTGAAGAAAAAAATGGCGCACTACGGTTGAAAGAGGACAGCGAATTGATGCCGAGCGTCGGCAAGCTCTTCGACGATCTGAAGCGCGTGGATGTGCTGGATCAGCGCAAACCTGGCGGGTGGGGTGAAGACGAGATTTCCGATTTAGCGGTGAGTGAATTGCAGAACGCCGGAAGCTGTCTTGTCATCGTGAACACCAAGAAGGCCGCGCGAGAGTTGTATCGGAAGTGCAAAGCGAAAACAGATGCTTGCGTCGTCCACCTGAGCACCAGCATGTGTCCGAGTCACCGAAAGCGGATTCTGGCGATCATCACGCACCGGCTGAAGTCACGCTTTGGCGGACGCAAGCCCGTGTTGTGCATCAGCACCCAATTGATCGAAGCGGGAGTGGACGTGGATTTCGGCAGCGTCATCCGCTACATGGCGGGGCTGGATTCCATCGCCCAAGCAGCGGGACGTTGCAACAGGCATGGATTGCGTGAAACCGGCCATGTGCATGTCGTCAATCCGGCGCAGGATAACCTGTCACGGCTGCCGGACATCGCCATCGGTGCCCAAAAGACTGAGCGTATCTTTGATGAGTACCGAGACGACCCTGCGCAATTCAACCGCAACTTGATCGGCCCTCAAGCCATTTCTCGCTACTACGACTACTACTTTTTCGATCGTCGCAACGACATGAGCTATCCAGTCTCCGCGCAGACACTCGGCCATGATGACAGCCTGTTGAATCTGCTTTCGGGAAATACGCAGGCAAGCGAAGAATATGGAAACCGGCACGGACAAATGCTGCCACTGTACCTGCGCCAATCTTTCATGGCGGCAGCCAAGGCGTTCAAGACCATCGACGCCCCCACGCAAGGTGTGATCGTGCCTTTCGGCAAGGAGGGCGAAGAACTCATTAACGATCTGTGCGGGACTTTTGATGTCGAAAAGCAATACAAGCTGCTTCGTCGCGCCCAGCAGTTCACCGTTAACGTGTTCCCCCACGAGTTGAAAAAGCTGCAAGGCGCTCGCGCTGTCCATCCGGTGCAGGATGGCATCGGCATCCTGCATCTGCATCCCGACTACTACAGCCCTGATTTCGGGCTGATGACAGAACCTGGAAACTTCACAAAGGCCACGGTCGTATGAGCCAACCACGACACAAGGGTATCGAGTTCAAGGTCTGGGCGCGGCATGCGCTCTTTACCGATCCGCTCACGCGCATCGGCGGCGAGAAGTGCTCCTATCACCTGCCGACTTACGAGGCGCTCAAGGGCATTGCCAAGTCGATCTACTGGAAGCCGACCTTCATCTGGATCATCGACGAGGTGCGCATCATGAAGCGCATCCGCACCCAGACCAAAGGCACCAAACCGCTGGTCTTCGGCGGAGGTAATGATCTGTCGATCTACACCTTTCTGGCCGATGTAGAATATCAGGTGCGTGCGCACTTCGAGTGGAACGAACACCGCCCGGAACTGGCAGGCGACCGCAATTCCGGCAAGCACGCCGACATCGCACGGCGCATGGTGGAGCGTGGCGGACGGCAAGACATTTTCCTCGGCACGCGCGATTGCCAGGGCTATGTCGAGTCTTGCAAGTTCGGTGAAGGAAAAGGCGACTACGATGATTCGGGCGAGGTCGGCTATGGCCTCATGTTCCACGGCTTCGACTATCCGGACGAAACCGGCATGGACGAAAACCGCATGGGCAAGCTGCAAGCCCGCTTCTGGCGACCCACGATGGTCAACGGTGTCATCCAGTTCCCGCGACCGGAAGATACCAGCCGCATCGTCCGCAACCCCGTGCGCGACATGACGGCCAAGCAATTCGTGCTGGACAAGAACATGTGTGGTGTCGAGGCGGAAGCCTGCGAGATGCAATTGGAGGTCGGCGATGGCGTGGATTGAAAAGCTGTTCGCGACTTATGAGAGTTGCGCCGACCGAATTGAACCGGTCGGGGTCAAACTTTGGCCTGAAGCACATTTCGTCAAGAACGCTCATTTGGAGGTTGCTATTGATGCTGCGGGAAAGATGCGGCGTGTGCGCGTGCTTAACCATGCTGAGGCCCCAACATTGATACCGGCAACAGAAGATTCTGCGGGTAGAACTTCTGGAGAAGAAGCGCACCCCTTGTGCGAGGAATTGAGCTATTGCGCTGGCGACTTGCCTGGCAGGAAGCAAGGCAGGTTCGAGGCATACAAGGAGCTACTTGAGGGTTGGTGTGCTTCTGAATCGGCTCATCCGAAAGCCAAGGCCGTTCTTGCCTGCATTGGCGAAGCAAAGCTGTGGTCAATGCTCGATGCAAATGGAGTTTTTCCTGTTGCCGTTCTCGATGGGGCAGGTAAGCGAATCAAAGTCAAGGACGAAAAAGTATTTGTCAGGTGGTTGGTTGAAATTCCCGGCGACCCCTGTTCGGCCACATGGGAGGACAAGGGTTTGATCGAAGCGTGGCAGCAATTCGATGCCAAGCAGTCCAACCAAAACGGATTCTGCATGGTGCAGGGCAAGGAAACGCGATTAGCCTTGAATCACCCGCGTTTTTTGCGCTACCCGGGCGACGGTGCAAAGATCATTTCGTCGAATGATTTTTCAGGGTTTACTTTCAGGGGTCGCTTCACCGACGAAAAGAAGGACTTCGAGAAGAAGGCTCGGAGGGGAATTTTCAAGCCACTGCAAGGCTGCGGGGTGTCGTTTGATGTGTCTCAGAAGGCTCATGCAGCACTGCGATGGCTCATCAGGCGGCAAGGTTATCGCAGTGACCGAAATAGCGAGCGAATTTTTGTTGCTTGGGCGGTGGCAGGTAAGCCGATTCCCGATCCTTTCAAGGACTCTCTCGATATCCTGCTCGGCATCGAATCCGTTGCGACTCCTGAAGTCGAGCAAGCACAGCCGATCATTGGCGATGTTGGTCAGACGTTTGCGCGGCGCTTGAACAAGGCCATCGCAGGCTACAGCGCCAAGCTCGATCCGAACGACGATATCGTCGTCATAGGTGTGGACTCCGCCACGCCGGGGCGCATGGCAATCATTTTCTATCGTGAATTGAAGGGTTCGGAGTTTCTTGAACGCATCGAGGTATGGCACGCTGCGTGTGCATGGCCGCAGAACTTTGGCAAGGACAAATGCTTCGTCGGTGCACCTTCGCCTCGCGACATTGCTGAAGCCGCGTATGCCTCGCGACTTGGAGAGTCTGGTGAATTGCGGGTTGATGAGAAGCTTCAGAAGGCTACTGTGGAGCGGCTGTTGCCTTGCATCGTGGACGGGCAATCTATTCCGCGAGATTTGGTTGTGTCGTCAGTGCGGCGCGCCACCAACCGTGTGGGGCTTAAACATTGGGAATGGGAAAAGACTCTCGGCATCGCCTGTGGGCTGTTCCGGGGCTGGTCGAAATCAAAAGGCGAGGAATACGTAATGGCACTGGAAGAAGATCGAACGACGCGCGACTACCTTTACGGGCGACTGCTTGCGGTGGCTGACAATCTGGAGGGTTACGCGCTGCACTTGGCGGGCGAGAACCGCGAAACATCGGCGGCAAGGCTGATGCAGCGTTTTGCCGATCATCCGTTTTCGACATGGCGAACGATTGAACTGTCGTTGCCGCCCTACAAAGCACGCCTGAAGGCATCTGCTAAAGGCGCTGGTGCGTTGGTGAAATGCGAGAAGCTGTTGAACGAGATTTCAAGCCGTTTTGCCAGTTCAGATTTTACGGACGATCGACCGCTTTCCGGCGAATTTTTGCTCGGCTTCCATTGCCAGCGCGCTGCATTTTTCCCTGGCAAAGATGCAGAGCCAGAAGATCAATCCACTTCGGAGGAGAATGAACAATGACCACGCCACTGCAGAACAAGATCGACTTCGCCATTGTGTTCCGTGTCAAGCACGCCAACCCGAACGGCGATCCCCTCAACGGCAACCGCCCGCGCACAGACTACGAAGGCTTGGGCGAAGTGACAGATGTTTGCCTGAAGCGCAAGCTACGTGACCGCCTGCAAGAAAGCGGTCAGAAGATTTTTGTGCAGTCGGATGATCGCAAAGCTGCGGGCGACAGTTACAAGAGCTTGGCCGAGCGCGCAAAAGGCGAATTGGGCGACAAACTCGGCGGTTCGGACACGGCCAAACTTGCGTGCGAGAAATGGTTCGATGTTCGTGCTTTCGGCCAACTGTTCGCGATCAAGGCGGACAAGAAAGTCAAGAAGGCTAAGAAGGAAGAAAAAGCTGAATCGACCGATGATGCGGGCGGAGATACCGGCATCTCCATTGGGATCCGTGGCCCAGTCACGATCCAATCTGCCTTTTCGCTTGAACCGGTCAGCGTTACCAGCACTCAGATCACCAAAAGCGTCAGCGGTGAGGGCGATGGCAGCAAGCGTGGCTCCGACACGATGGGCATGAAACACCGAGTCGATCACGGCATCTATGTGAGCTACGGCAGCATCAACCCGCAGCTTGCCGAACGCACCGGCTTCTCAACAGAAGATGCGGAAGCTATCAAGACCATCCTGCCCAAGCTTTTCGAGAATGATGCTTCATCGGCACGTCCCGAAGGCAGCATGGAAGTGCTCAAGGTGATCTGGTGGCAGCACAACAGCAAGTCGGGTCAGTTTTCCTCTGCAAAGGTTCATCGTTCACTGAACGTGAGTCCGGACGGAGCAATCGAGTTGGAAAATTTGCCGGGGCTTGTTCCTGAGCTGGTTGACGGGTTCTGACGCGATGGTCATAGACCATGCCCGATGGCGTTACCGTGACTGAGCTGTTCTGAATCATTCAGCCGATGCGGCTCGCAAATCACGACGAGCCGCTTCCGAGGAAAACACCATGACCACCGAAATCCTCTTCATCATCGAAGACGCCCCGGAAGGCGGCTTCATCGCCCGCGCTGCTTCGGCGTCGATCTTCACCGAGGCCGACAGCCTGGCGCAGCTGCGCGAGAGCGTCCGCGAAGCGGTGGCCTGTCACTTCGATGAAGGCGAGCGTCCGCGCCTGATCCGGCTGCACTACGTTCGCGATGAGGTCATCGCGGCGTGAGGCTGCCGCGCGACCTGGATGGCGATGCGCTGATCCGCGCCTTGGCGCGGGTCGGCTACGGCAAGACTCGTCAGGTGGGCAGCCATGTGCGTCTGACCTTGCGCGATCACCCCGAGCATTACGTCACCGTGCCGCTTCATTCGCCGCTGCGGGTTGGCATCTTGGCCGCTGTGCTCGACGACGTGGCGGCGCGGCTGGGTATGGATCGGGCAACCCTGCTGGAGCGATTGTTCGGATAGGCCCGTGGACGAAGATATCGTTCCCATCGCGATCTCTGCGCTCCAGCACTGGAACTACTGCCCGCGCCAGTGCGCCCTGATCCATGTGGAGCAGGTGTTCTCTGAAAACTTGTACACCTCACGCGGGCGCGCCGTCCATGCGCTCGTGGACCAGCCCGGAGCCCAGCGCGATGGAACGGTGCGGATCGAGCGCGCCATGCCGCTGTGGAGCGATCGGCTGGGCTTGGTCG
>JBEBXE010000129.1:0-8440 GCA_040391705.1 Aerobium aerolatum | reverse complement strand
AGGGCGTGGTTTAATCAAGGTATTTTGTCGACGCTTACGCGACGATCCAAGCCCGTTTTCGGCGTAGAGATCGCCGCTGCAGCTACGTGTTTAAAAATTCGACGATGCCGCTTGACCGCCCAAGCGATAGCATGCATTGTAGTCGAAATCGGAAATAAATTCCACTGTACGGAATACATTCGATTGCTTGAGGAGAAGAGGAGCTCCGCAAGTCGTGGCCAATTAGCTGGGAGGAGCTGGTGAGCTATAGCGACATTCGGGTTGTGCATGATGGCAGCATCACACGCATAACCATCGACCGGCCGCCGATGAACGCGGTCTCCATCGGATTGCTTGAAGAGCTGAATCGCGCATTTGATGCACTGGACGACCGCGAGGAAACGCGGTGCATCGTTCTGGGTGCCGCGGGCGAGAGGGCCTTTAGCGCCGGTGCTGATCTCAAATCGCCAGGCGGCAGCGGTGGTCAGGACACTGCAGCCCAGTTTCGCAATCTCGGCCGACGACTTCTCGACACGATCGAAACGCATCCGAAACCGGTGGTGTCGGCAATGCGCGGCTGGTGTATTGGCGGCGGGTTCGCCATCGCGATGGCGTGCGACGTGCGCCTTGCATCGACCACCGCCAAATACCGTACTGCCGATGCCTATGTCGGCGTTGTTCCCTCCTGGGGTATGAGCCTGACGCGGCTCGTCCACTACATTGGCCGAAACAGGTCGATGGACATGCTCATGCTCGGCGAAGACATCAGCGCGCAGGAAGCTCTCGAACTCGGCCTGGTAACGCGCGTGTTCGATGACGGGATATTCGACGCCGAGGTCGATCGCATTGCCAGGCGTCTGGCATCGGGCTCCCCGATCGTGTTCCGGTCGATAAAGGAAGCCGTGCGGGCCCAGTACTGGGAGTCACCGGCAGCCGCGCGTGAGCTTGAGGTCAGCTGGTCTGAGCGGTGCTCCGCGTCAGAAGACTATCAGGAAGGACGGGCCGCATTTGCCGAGCGTCGACCGCCTGTCTTCACTGGCAGATAGCGGCCTACACCAAACAGCTCGCACGACACGTGAACAGCCTTTTCAGGACGCCGAGGATTAGCCTCAGCGTCGACCATCCCTCACGGGCATAATCCGAAGGACGGCAAATTGAATCAGATGCTTATCAACCAACGCGCTGCCCCGCGGATTTCCGTCGATCGAATTTTGCATCCTAAAAGTGTCGCAGTGCTTGGCGCGTCAGCGAGTGTCGACAAGTTCGGTGGCCGTATCATCCATTTTCTCGTCAAACATGGGTTTGCTGGCGAGGTCTATCCGATCAACAACAAACGCGATGAGATCGCAGGCCACAAGGCATATCCATCAATCGGGGACGTTCCCAATACGCCTGATGTTGCAATCATGGCGGTGCCCGGCGAGACATTGCTCGACTCTCTGCGGGAGGTCGCTGCGGCGGGTGTGGGGTGCTGCGTCATCATTTCTAACGGCTTTGCGGAAACCGGTGATGACGAGGGCGTCAAGCGACAGGAAGAGCTGATCCGAATTTCGCACGAAACCGGAATGCGGATCGTCGGCCCCAATTGCATGGGCTTGATCGTTCCTCATCACCATATGGCTCTGTGTTCGTCGGTTGTGCTGAACACCGACACGCTTGGTGATGGTTCCATCGGGCTGATCAGCCAGAGTGGCGCGCTGATGGTCTCCATCTTCGACCGTGCCAAGACCGATGGCATTGGCATTCGCTACGGCGTTTCTGTCGGAAACCAGAGCGATCTCGAGTTCTGCGATTTTCTCGAGTACATGGTCGATGATCCGGAAACGAAGGCGATCTGCCTTTACATAGAAGGCCTCGTCGATGGCCAGCGGTTCCGGGCCGCGGCTGCCGCCTGCCAACGTGCGGGCAAGCCGCTTTTTGCGGTCAAGACGGGTCGTACGGAAGCCGGCGTCATCGCCGCTCAATCCCATACTGCAAGTCTCGCGGGCTCGCACGAAGCGTTTGCTGCCGTCTGCCGGGAAACGGGGATCATCGAAGTCGGAAGCCCGGAAGATATGATGCGCGCAGCTCATTATCTCACGCTCCATTCGAGCGGCATCGGCACTGGTGTCGCGGTCGTATCCTCTTCCGGTGGCAGCGCAAGCATTGCAAGTGACAGGCTGTCGGAAGAAGGGCTGGTGATCGCCGCGCCGACGAAAGCGACGATTGACGAGCTGGAAAAATTGCTGCTGCCGGGACAGGCGCGAAACCCGATCGACCTCGGTGGGCGTATCGCCCCGGAAACGGTCGAGATTGCCGACATTTCCACGAGGCTGCTGATGGCCGATCCAAATGTCGGCTACGGCGTTGCCGTCCTGACGTCGATGCCCCGGTACGCTGAGCGTTCGCGCCTGATCGCCAAGACCGGTAGTGAGAGCGGGAAGCCATTCATCGTTGTTTTCCCGGCAGGCGACGCCGCCAACATGGCGCGTGAACTCGTGCGCAAGGAAGGCGTGGTCTACCTCGACAGCTTCGAGGATGCAGTGCGCGTGCTCTCGATCATGACGCGCTACGATCAGGGCAGACAACGCAGATACGAAAGCCTGTCGCGGCCGAGCGATCTGCCGCCAGCGTCTGCCTTGAAAGGTCTGGGCAGCGGTTATCAGACCGAAGGCCGGGTCAAGCAACTCATAGCCGCCTATGGCGTGACTGTAACACGTGACGTCGTGGTTGCGTCTTCCGGGGATGTGGCGACCGCCTGTGCCACCGTCACCTATCCGGTGGTGTTGAAGGTGGTTTCGCCTGACATCGTCCATAAGAGCGATGTCGGCGGTGTGCGCGTCGGTCTGACCAATTTCGCAGAGGTCGAAGAGGCAGCGGCGCTGATGGCGACGCAGCTGCAGGAGAATGTGCCGGACGCGCGGATCGACGGGTACTCCATCCAGCAGATGATCAAGGGCGAAGTGGAGATGTATATCGGACTGCGCCGAGACCCGCAGTTCGGGCCAATCCTGCTTCTTGGCATGGGTGGTGTCGCGGTCGAAATCATGAAGGACGTCGCGATCTCCACTGCCCCGGTCTGCCGCACCCGCGCTGTCGAAATGATCGACGAACTGCGGATGTCGCCGCTGTTGAAGGGTGCGCGAGGTCGACCTCTGGTGGACATTGACGCGATCGTGGAGGCGATCGTGCGCGTCAGCTGGCTTGCGCATGACCTGGGGCCGAGTTTGGTCGATCTGGAGATAAATCCCTTAATCGTGCGCGGGAAAGGCGAGGGTGCCGTCGCGGTGGATGGTCGCGCAACGTTGAGTGAAGGCTGATCGCGACATCATCCGAAAGGGATAATTTCAATATGCGACGCCAGATCCAGACTGAAACACGGGGACACCGGGGCGGGCAGATTTCAACCGATCTTAACGCAGGCCCAATAGAAGCGCCGCTGCTGTCGGTCAGGGATTTGAGGGTATCGTTTTCTTCAGAAGATGGCCTGGTCCCTGTCGTCAGGGGCATTAGCTTCGATGTGGAGGCTGGCAAGTGCCTTGGCATTGTCGGCGAATCCGGCTCCGGCAAAAGCGTCACATCGCTGGCCTTGATGGGGCTGTTGCCGCCGGGCTCTGCAACGAGCGTCGAAGGTGTCGTGAGCTTTGACGGTCGGGACCTGCAAGGCCTCAGCCGTCAGCAGTTGCGCAAGCTCTGCGGGCGTGAAATCGCGATGGTCTTTCAGGAGCCAATGACCTCGCTGAACCCCGCTCTTACAGTCGGCGATCAGGTGGCAGAGGTGCTCATCACCCATGAGGGTGAGACGAAACGGGCAGCCCGCGCGCGTGCGTTGGAATTGCTTCGGGAAGTGCGCATCGCCGCGCCGGAACGGCGATTGGACGATTACCCGCACCACCTTTCCGGCGGCATGCGCCAGCGGGTGATGATTGCGATGGCGCTTGCGTGTCGGCCAAAATTGCTGATTGCCGACGAACCCACGACCGCCCTCGACGTGACTGTGCAGGCACAGATCATAGAATTGCTGCGCGTTTTACAGGGCGAGCACGGAATGTCGATCATTCTCATCTCGCATAATCTCGGCGTCATTTCCGATATCGCCGACCATATTGCAGTCATGTACGCCGGCGAAATCGTCGAAAAAGGGCCTTCGGACCGTCTGTTCGAAAATCCTGAGCATCCCTACACCGTTGGTCTTCTCGGCGCGATACCCAGTCACGGCAGATCCCGGCTGGCCTCGATCAAAGGGCGGGTCCCCGATCTGGCGGCTCTGCCCCCAGGCTGCACATTCGCACCGCGGTGTCCCTTTGCGGAGCAGGCTTGCGTGGATGCCAACGTATCGATCGCCAATCTGGGTCTGCACCATTTCACCGCCTGCAGGCGGGCACCGCTGGATCAGCTGCTATGACACGTGACGCACCGGTGCTCGAGGTGAGCAACCTCGTCAAACAGTTCGATATTTCCGGTCCGTTCGCGACATCGCGCCAGGTGGTTCACGCTGTCGACGGCGTCTCGCTTCAGGTGAGCCGGCGCGAGACGCTCGCAATTGTCGGCGAAAGCGGTTGCGGCAAGTCCACGCTGGGGCGTCTCATCATGCGGCTGATCGAACCGACGAGCGGCAACATTCATCTTGACGGCGAAGAATTGACCGGGATCCGTGGCCGCGCTCTGGTGCCGTATCGCCGGAAATTACAGATGGTTTTTCAGGACCCGTTCGGATCGCTCAATCCCCGGATGACCGTACAGGAGACGCTCGGTGATCTGCTGCGCATCCATGGTCTGGCTTCCCGAGGCACCATGAAGCAGGCGGTTGGCGATCTCCTGGAGATGGTCGGCCTGCCGCCTGCGCACGCAACGCGCTACCCGCACGAGTTTTCGGGCGGACAACGTCAGCGTATCGGCATTGCGCGCGCGCTGGCCGTAAAACCCTCGGTCATCGTGTGCGACGAGGCGGTTTCTGCGTTGGACGTCTCGGTGCAGGCTCAGATCGTCAATCTGCTTCAGGACATCAAGGACAAACTCGGCCTCAGTTACCTCTTCATCTCGCATGACCTGATGGTGGTCCGTCATATGGCTGATCGCGTGGCGATCATGTACCTCGGTCGCGTGGTGGAAACGGGAACGACGGAAGAAATATTCTCTCGTCCGCGCCATCCCTACACACGGGCATTGCTCGATGTGGTGCCGATACCTGGCGCAACGACCCGCAACAAGCGCGCGGTGTTGAAAGGGGATATTCCAAGTCCTCTCAACCCGCCGTCGGGCTGCCACTTCCATCCGCGCTGCGCCTTCGCAATTGACAGGTGCGCTGCCGAAAAGCCTTCGCTGGAGCGCGCGGGTTTGACCGATGTTGCCTGCCACAGGTGGAAGGAAATCCCGGACTGGAGCGACCCTACGCCGCCGCCACTCGCCGAAGGTTCACGTCTGCAACGCCTTCAGGAACGGTATGTAGCGGGCGCCGGCGCTTCTATGCAGGAGGAGCGCTGAGATGCCGGGGTGAGGCAGAGACGAGCGGCCAGCGGGGAGGCGAGGCCGCGAGACCAGAACGTGAGGCACGATAATTGAATTCCGCATCTGCGGACGGCCTATTTCGAGGAGGAGTAGATATGTCAGTGAAGACCACGACGTTGATTGCCAGCCTAGCACTGCTTTTGAGCAGCAGCTTTGCGTCTGCAGAGACGGTCATGAGGATAGGCTTGAATGACGATCCGGACGCGATCGATCCGGCTTTGAGCCAAGCTTATGTGACCCGAATTGTCCTGACCACCTTTTGCGACAAATTGTTCGACATCGACAAGAACCTGTCCGTCGTGCCGCAGTTGGCTGAGAGCTATGAATGGTCGCAAGACGGACTTGCGCTGACATTCAAGCTCAAGCCCAATGTCGTATTTCACGATGGAGAGCCGCTTAACGCCGAGGCAGTGAAGTTCAACATCGAACGCAACAAGACGATCGAGGGGACATTCCGTCGGCCTGAACTGGCACCGATACAATCGGTGGATGTTGTGGACCCGCTCACGGTCCGGCTCAATCTCGATGCGCCGTCGGCATCGTTGGTCGCCGTGTTCTCAGATCGTTCAGGAATGATGGTGTCGCCGAAAGCCGCCGACAAGCTCGGGGTGAATTTTGGCTCCGCGCCGATCTGCGCCGGCCCATTCAAGTTCGTCAGCCGGATTCCGCAAGGGCAGATCGTCTTCGAAAAATTCGCGGACTACTGGAATGTTGAAAACGTCCATATCGACCGCGTGGAGATGACGGCGGTCAATGACCCGACCGTGCGCCTTTCCAACCTTCAGTCCGGCCAGTTCGATCTGATTGAACGGCTGTCTCCAACCGATGTCAGCCAGGTCGAAGGCGATCCGAGCTTGAAACTGATCCGCGCGGCCGACCTTGGTTATGGCTACGTGCAGTTCAACGTCGGCAACGGCCCGCGCAGCGCGAAGATGAAAGACCAGCGGGTGCGCGAAGCGATCGATCTCTCGATCGATCGTGAAGCGCTTGTCCAGGTTGCTTTCGATGGCGCCTATGTCGGGGCAGATCAGGTCATTCCTCCCGCGAGTTTCTACCACGACGAATCCAGGCCGTTGCAGAAGCGCGACGTGGAGCGCGCGCGGCAGCTCCTGGCAGACGCTGGTCAGGAGAACTTCACGTTCGAGATGATGGTCCGGCCGGACCGCGATTTCCAGGTGCCCGCGCAGGTCATGCAGGCGATGCTTGCGGAAGCCGGGATTACGATGATCATTAATACGACGGAAAACGTGACGCAGCTCGAAGCATCACGCCAGGGCAACTACGAATCCTACATGTCGTTCTGGAGCGGCCGCGTCGATCCGGACGGCAATACCTTCATGTTCTACACCTGTAACGCTGGCGGCCCCAACCGAATGGGGTACTGCGAGCCCGAGGTCGAAAAGCTGCTGACTCAGGCGCGTCAAACCCTCGATCCAGCAGCACGCAAGGCGATCTACAAGCAGGCGCTGGATATCAAATACCACGACAGGCCTGATCTCTCGCTGTGGCATCGCCAGCTCTTCATGGCAACCAGTGCAAATGTCGAGAACTACTCGTTGCTGCCGGACGGCCTCATCCGGCTTCAGGGTGTCACGCTCAACTGAACGGACTCAATCCGCAGCGAGACTTCGCTGCGGACCTTCTCCTGAACAAGACGGAGCGTGGCATGAACCTCGGCGGCTTCCTCATCCGGCGACTGGGATCGGTAATCCCGACGTTGGTGTTTGTTTCCATTATCGTTTTCGGACTGCAGCAACTGATCCCGGGTGACGCAGCCGTGGCGATGGCGGGTGACGAACTGAACGAGGAGGCCGTTCGGGAGATTCGCGAAAAGTACGGTTTCAACCAGCCGATTTACGTTCAGTACGTGAAATGGATAAGCAACATCGCTGTCGGGGATTTTGGGGAATCGTACCGCAACAAGATTTCCGTCGGCGAACTCATTCTTCTGAAGCTGCCGGTGACCCTGCAACTGGCGACGTTCTCGATGCTCATTGCGCTCGCGATTGGCATCCCGACAGGGATCGTCGCGGCGACAAGGAAGGATAGTTTCATTGGCACGGCGGCCAATATGTTCGCCTTGTCAGGGATTTCCATTCCCAATTTCTGGCTCGGGATTCTGCTGATCCTCGTGTTCTCCGTGAACCTGGGCTGGCTCCCTTCCTCCGGATATGTGCCGCCATGGGTGGACCTGCGGCAGAATTTGCTCTCGTTGATCATGCCAGCTGTGGTGCTGGGAACCGGCGTTGCCGGCGTCATCACCCGGCACACGCGTGGCGCGATGTTGCAGGTGCTGTCATCAGATTATGTCCGCACCGCACGCGCCAAGGGAGTGAACGAGCGGACCGTCATCGTGAAGCATGCGCTACGCAACGCGCTGGTCCCCGTCATCACGCTCAGCACCATCGAATTCGGACAGTTGCTTTCCGGGGCCATTCTCACGGAGCAGATCTTCTCGATTCCCGGCTTTGGAAAACTCATCGTCGATGCAGTGTTTCACCGTGATTACGCAGTCGTTCAAGGCGTGGTGCTGGTGACGGCGGCAATATTCCTCCTGCTCAATTTCCTCGCCGATGTTCTCTATTTTGTGGTCAACCCCCGCATGAGGTCCGCACATGGCTGATGTAACGTCATCGCCGCCAAAGATGGCCTTCACGCGTCGAATTCGCAGTCGCGCGGTGCGGCGCTTTCTCAAGCATCGCCCGGCTGTGATTGCGAGTTTCATTCTGCTTGTGTTCGCGGTTGTCGCGATCTTCGCGCCGCTGATCGCGCCGTTTGATCCAATCAAACCCGACTTCATGGCCATCAAAAAGGGACCATCGGCGGCGCATTGGCTTGGGACGGATGAGCTCGGCCGCGACCTGCTTTCAAGACTGATCTACGGCGCGCGCGCGTCTTTGCTTGCGGGGGTCATTCCGGTCGCGCTTGCGGTTTCGATCAGCGTGCCGCTCGGCTTGCTGGCCGGATACGTCGG
>JBEBXE010000128.1:0-8536 GCA_040391705.1 Aerobium aerolatum | reverse complement strand
GTTTCAGCCCTGCGAGGTGGAGCGGTTTCCGTTGATGATGACAGCTCCAGAGTTCAGCTTGCCCGGCCCCCACAAGCCTCCCGACAGCGGCGATTTCGGCAGGATTTGCCAATTCGGGAAACGGTCGCGCCGCAAGACCGGCTGCACGGATCGCCCCGGGGTCGAGATCGACACCGTCCGGAATGAAACGTGCAAAGCTGTCCATTTCACTTCCTTTCGTCAGCGTTTTCTCCTGTGTTCACAGACCATTTCCTCGGCCTGGAGCGGGCCATCGCACAGCGACAGGCTCGTCCAGGAATAGCTCTGGTCAATGAGTCTCCGCCATTCGATGCCGAGGCGCAATGGGCCGTCCTGCCTCTGAACATCGAGAATCGTGCCCAGCCAGTCTCCTTCCTCGTGCAGCAGCACGCCCTCATTGAGAACCACGTCTTCGAGGCGGAACGTCATGGCCAGCCGGTAATCCATGGATTCGTCGCTGCGAAGCAGATCGTCGCAATGGAACAGCTCGAAGACGAAACGCACCCGTCCTGCTCCGTCTCGCGCAATCGCATCCACACCCTTGGCGCAGAGATCGTAGGTGTCGATGAAATATTGCAAAGAGGCGCTCAACATCGTTCTGCCCGGTTGTTCACGCGATAACCTGGCGCCTACATCATGTACGGCAGATCGTGAGCGTGCGTCCACTCGCTCCAGAGCGGGGCGGCAGGATTCGAATCTGCGCGCGCCATGAGAATCCTTAAGACCTCAAAGCCAGGAGCGAGCCTCTTTTGAAGCTGCCGCCTGCGACGAACCTCTCTGCCATGCCTCGCATCGGCCAATATAGCCATTTTCAGCAAGATGTAACCGTCTGGCGGTTTGCCCGGCTTGGCGAGGCCTCTATGCTTGCGTGACGATTCGATCTACAATTCTCAGAGGCGATTCATTGCACGAAAATACCGGAACCGGCCCGATGACCGACTTGAACAATGCCCGCGGTCTGCCGGCCTCCGTTCCCTATCTTGCGCTCGCCGGCCTGTTTGTCGCGCCGCATTCGCCTTTCCCCTGTACGAGGTCTTGCCGGTTGCTCCACGTGTGGTGCCGATGGCGCCGCTGGCAGTCGGGCTCTACTGTCTGATCGCCATGGCCTACCCCCAATTTGGAGCCGCGTAATTGGCGGCCCGAAAGCGCCTGGTATCGCGCAAACCTGAAGCCGCTTGCAGCGGGCGAGCGGGATGCGTTGGCTTCCGCCATTTGCGATAAATCGTGCCGAGCGTGCAACGCGAATTGATGATCATGGCCGCGACAGGTGCGGCTATGGGTATGATGGATTTCGGCAGCGTCGGCACGGTGGCCGCCATCGGGCTGGCGGCCCTCTGCATCTGGCTGGCCGGCTCGCTCCTCGGCCTTCAGCGAACTGGAGTAAAGGACTGACTATGGACCGCCGTACGGACTACGAGACGCTCGACGAGGCGCTAATCCCTCACCGACACAGCGGCAGGCCGATCATGCGCATCGGTGTGCGGGCGCAGTTCTACTTCCCGAACGGCTCGGAGCCACGGGTGCGAGCCTCAGCTGTCAATGCCCTCCACGCCTATGGGAGACTCGCCGGTTCGCGCGTCACCCACATCCTGCCGAACGGCTCGAAACGTCTTGCGACCCTCGCCAGGGCGGATTTTCCAGAAAGGCAACGCAGACAGGCGGCCGAAGCCGAGACCGCCAAGGCGTTCGGCATCACGATCTGCGAGGACCGGGAAATCCCTCTATGGCATGGCGTGGCGCAACTGGTCGGAGATTACGCGCCGGACTGGCTGTCGTATTTCCATACCGCGGTACCCGCTTCGTTCATGAAGGAAGACCCCGACCGCTATGTCGCGGCGGTTGTGGAATGGGCCTCTATCGTGAAGCCCGATTACGGCTCGGCTGGCTTCGCGCTCGTCTCCGAGCCGGGGATGGAGCTTCAGTGGCCCCACGAAAGCTGGCCGATCCTGTCGCGCTTCTGCGGGCTCGACTTTCCCGGCGCCTTTAACCTGAACAGGAAGCTTGGCCACATCCAGGCGGTGAACTGGCTGACCGTCCTCGGCGAGGCTGCGCTCGCCGCCATCGGCGGACGCGCGCGGCTGGAGGCGCGCCTCACGCAGGCATGGTCGGACATCGCGCCGGCCGTGCCCGGCTTTTCCCTTCACGATTTCGACGACGGTGTCGTCATCCGCGCCGGGCGCTATCCGCAGATGGGCGATCTTCAGGCGGAAGGCGTTCCCGAAACCTGCCGCGCCGTCAGCTCCGCCCTGCGCCCGGTCATCTTCACCGGATATCGGGACCGGCCGGGCGACCTGATCAGGCTGCCCGCGAGGCTCGATCGTCGCAGCGAAACGCTGAACTGGATCTTTCGCTTCGACAAGAACGGCCGCCCCGAACCAGCCGCGGAGCCGGCACCGGAGGCCACATGATCGGCTTCGCCAGGGTGATCGGCGGTTTCACCGTTGAGCATTGGCCGGTGGCGATTCTCGGCGTGCCGATCCTGCTGATCGGCGTCCGGAAGCAATATAGGACATGAGAAGGGCCCAACCCGGATGAACACGCTTTTCGCCATCAAAGGTTCCATTATTGCCGGTTTCGTCGTCGCGGCCCTCGGCCTGTTCAGCATGGGCATGCTGGGCGCCGGACTCTATTACGCTTGTTATCAGTTCCTTGCGCCTCTCTACGGAAATCTGAACGATTGGAGCGGTGATGATGTCTGGCCCGCGACGATCTGGGCTGGCATGCTATGGGCGATCTGGTTTCCCGTCGCCGGCCTTGTCGATCTCAGGTGGAAGCGGGCCGGAAAATCGAGTGTCCTGCGCGTCCTCTCGTGGATTGTCGTCCTGTGGCTGGGGGCCGGCCTCGTCTGGCTCTATGTCGCATCAACGAGTTCATACATTCGCTTCCCGACATCGGGGGTTATGTGAGGGATTTGCAACGTGGAAACGGCAATGCCCGCATCCGCGCCACGGAATGAGACGAATGAAACCAGTGCTGTTTTTTCTTGTCATCCTCGCGCTTTTCCCGGCGGCCGGCGAAGCCGGACCCGTCGACCTCGGCCTTATGTGCCGCGCCGATGCCGAAGCGACGGTCCGTTGGTCCAGCGCCATCGCCTATGGTGTCGACGTGTCGCCGCCACAGGTTATCGGGACGCACCCGCTGGCCGAGGCCGGTCTGTTCGGTCTCGACATTGACGATGCCGAGCGGCTTGGCCTTCTGGCTTCGGATGCGAGCGGCGCGCTGCATCACCGGCATTGTTCGGCAGCGCTCTGCACCCTTGACGATGCGCTGAACACGCTGGCCATCTGTGCTAACAAGGCAGGCTGCCAGATCATCGGCGCGGTCCGGCTGCGGATCTTCCACCCGCTCTATCTGGCCGACACGGAGGGCGGGCATGTCTGCGCCCCGCGATGGAAGTGATCTCGTGAGGTGTGCCGGGCTAATCTGCAAAAGCGATTAAGATAAAAGACCGGGCAAGTGTATGTTGATCGAATGGCGGCAAGTCCGCATGAGCTTCTTGCGAGCGAGCGATCGATCGAGTAGAGGAACGCACCTGTCCGATTTCAATCCGTACGAGGATGACACATGGTGATTCGAGCAAACCCTAGGTGGTTCATAACCCGAATTTGATAAGTTCAAGAAAGCACACCACTCTGCTTCCTAACTGCGACAGGGTTGGGGCTCGAGCGAAGTACAATTAGCCAAACGCCGCGCCCACAAGCGATGACTGCACAAGCTCTGCTGAATACGCCTTTTTCAGGTTTCGTTGCCGCAGGTCCTCCCGGCTCAGCACTTCAACCATCTGCGCATTGCGCATGATGGCGAGCCGGTCGCACATATAGGAAACGACCGCCAGGTCATGGCTCACCAGAAGGAATGTCAGTTTGAGCTCGTGCCGCAGCCGGTTGAGCAGGTTGAGAATTTCAGCCTGAATGGAAACGTCGAGGGCCGAAGTTGGCTCGTCAAGCAAAAGGAGACGTGGTTCCAATGCCAGAGCACGGGCAATGGCCACTCTTTGCCTCTGCCCGCCAGACAGTTCATGGGGAAAACGGAACCGGAAGGAGGGGTCCAGCCCGATCATCTCCAAAAGTGAATCCGTGCGCGCTTCAATGCCGGACATCCTATGGAGTTTCATGGGTTCAGCTATGATCTGTCCAATGGCGAAGCGGGGATGCAGCGAAGCGTAAGGATCCTGAAACACCATCTGTGCCAGCCTCGCGAACGCCTTCCGGCCTGTCTGACGGACCGGTTTCCCGTCGACAGTGATCACGCCACTCCAGTCGCTGTTCAACCCCATGATGGTTCTCAGAACGGTGGATTTTCCCGAACCCGATTCCCCTACCAGACCAAAGGCCTCTCCCTCGGCAATGGAGAAGCTGACATCCCGAACCGCCGTAGCTGGCCCGAAACGAATCGTGAGGTTTTCAACGCGGATCATGGTGTGTCTCCGAGGCAGCCCAGCTTTCCTCACGCTTCAGAACAGGAAGCGGGTCGAGCGGCCCATCGATGGATGGCAGGCAGGCAATCAGGCCGCGTGTATAAGGATGTTGTGCCTTGTGCAGATCGCCGGAAGTGAGAGATTCCACGATGCGGCCGCGATACATGACAAGCACCCGGTCGCAGAAACTGCTGATCAGCTTCAGGTCATGGCTGATCAGGATGAGGCCCGCATTGCGGCGCGTCACCATCTCTTCCATGATGGAAAGGACCTGGTTCCGGACCGTCACATCGAGTGCGGAAGTGGGTTCATCGGCAACCAGAATGTCCGGTTCCCGCGCCATCATCATGGCGATCATGACACGCTGCCCCATGCCACCGGAGACTTGGTGCGGATAAAGGTCGAAGACCTGCTGAGGATTGCGGATATGCACCGCTTCCAGCATGTCGACGGCCTTGTTCCGTGCGGCCAGCCTGCCAATGGAGGGATTGCCGATGCGGATTGCCTCGACGATCTGCCAGCCGACCCGCTGCACCGGGTTGAGCGAAAATTTCGGGTCCTGAAGGATCATCCCCATCCTGCCGCCCCGCAGCCTTCTCTTCTCCGCTGGTGAGGCGGTGAGCAGGTCTGTGTCGCGGAACTGCAAGCGATCGGCCGACACATGAGCATAGTCCGGAAGCACCCCCATGAGCGCGCGTGTCGAAAGGCTTTTCCCCGAACCGGACTCACCGACGATACCGAGTTTCTCCCGCCCTGCAGAGAACGTGACCCCGGCCACGGCTTCATGCTGCGTCCCGTCTTCACGCGGGAAGGATATACGCAGGTTTTCGACCTGCACGAGCGGTGTCTCACTCATGCGCGTTGCCTCAGATGTGGGTCCAGCAGGTCGCGCATGGCATCCCCAAGGAGGTTGAAGCCAAGGCAGACGAGAAAGATGGCTATGCCGGGCATGGTCGCCACCCACCATTGATCGAAAATGAACTTTCTGCCGGTGGAGATCATGGCGCCCCATTCGGGCAGTGGAGGTTGCGCGCCAAGGCCGATGAAGCCGAGGCCGGTGGCAATCAGAATGATACCGGCCATATCCAGCGTCATGCGCACAATCACCGAGGACAGGCACATGGGAATAATGTGATAGGCGATGATATAGGGTTCGGAGGCACCTGCCAGCCGCACCGCGTTCACATAGTCGGCGTTACGCAGGGCCAGTGCCTCGGCGCGCGCCATGCGGGCATAGGGCGGCCACGCGGTGAGCGTAATGGCCAGAATCGCATTGAAGATACCCGGCCCCAGCGCAGCAACGAAAGCGAGCGCGAGCAGCAGTTTCGGCACGGCCAGAAACACGTCCGTCACACGCATGAAAACCTTGTCCAGAAGCCCTCCACAGGTGCCGGATGCCGCCCCGATGATCAGGCCGATGGGCGCTGCAATCGCCACCACCTGCAGCACGATGATGAGAGTGAGGCGGGAGCCGTAGAGAATGCGGCTATAGATGTCGCGGCCGAGTTCATCCGCTCCCAGCCAAAATTCGACCCCCGGCGCGGACAAGCGATCCTGCAGCGATGGCATGTAGGGATCATGGGTTGCGAGCAGCGGGGCGAAGGCGGCGCACAACAGCAAAAGCAGAATAATCGAAAGTCCCACCATGCCGGGGCCATTGCGGCGGAAGCGCCGCGCGAACCGCTTGAATTCTTCCAACCGCGCCGCCCGTAGCGCGCGTCGGCTCTCACTTCTTAAATTTAGGGAAATCGTCATGCCAGCACCTCGCGCGCGCGCGGATCGAGTGCAGCGTAGAGAAGGTCGGAAATGGCATTCAACAGAACGAAAACCACGCCGACGAGAAAAGTCCCGCCCAGAACCGCATTCATGTCGCCGCGAAAGAGCGATGAAGCAAGGTAATTTCCGATGCCGGGCCAGGAGAAGATGGTCTCCACGAGCACCGACCCTTCCAGCAGGGAGCCATAAGAAAGCGCAATGATGGTGACGAGCGGAATGGCGGCATTGCGCAAGGCGTGACCGACCACCACCTGAAATTCGCTGGCCCCTTTAAGCCGCGCGGTCAGAACATATTCGCGGTTGAGCTGATCGAGCATGGTCGAGCGCGTCATCCGCGAGATGTAGGCAAGGCTGTAATAGGCAAGGAGCAGGGCCGGCAAGATAATGTGGCTGAGCGCATTGCCGAAGATTTCCCATTCCCCGGCCAGCGCGCTGTCGATCAGAATCGAACCCGTGAGCGGAGAAACGATGCCCTGATGGAAAACGTCCAGCTGCCCAGGGCCCGATACCCAGTCGAGCTTGTAGTAAAGGACGAAAAGTCCGACCAGCCCCAGCCAGAAGACGGGCACGGAGTAGCCGACGAGCGCTATGGCCCGGATGAGATGGTCCGGCCACTTGTCGTGCCAGTATGCGGCGGCAACACCTGCTGGCACACCGAGGAGCGCCCCGACCACAAGCCCGATCGTGGAAAGCTCCAGCGTTGCGGGGAAAAAGTCGAGCAGGTCATCCAGCACTGGCCTGTTGGTAACGAAGGACTGCCCAAAATCACCGCGAACGAGCCCTTCGAGATAGGTGAAAAACTGCACCACGACGGGTTTGTCACGCCCCAGCTCCAGATAGACTTTCTCATAAACGTCCGGCGTTGCCTTCTCACCGACAATCGCGAGCACCGGGTCAATGGGAACGACGCGACCAATGACGAATGTCAGGGCCACAAGGCCGATCAGTGTGATTGCAATGGTGATCAACCATGAAGCTGCGCGCCGCAAGATCGTGAAAACTGCATAATTCAAGGAACGTCCACCCGCTCGCCTGCATCGGAGCGGCGCAGCACCGAACCATGTCCGCCGCTGCGCTTTTCCTGTTTCAGCTTATTTCGAAACAGCCCAGTATCGATCATCGGAGAAGGTGACACCGAGCACCAAACCCTTGACCTTTGAGCTCACCGCCACACGACGCACTTCCTGAAGCATGTAGAGGAAGGGCGAAGTGTCCGTGTGGGTCTTCTGAATCTCCTGATAAAGCTTTTTGCGCTTTTCCGTGTCCTGCTCCCGGACCGCCGCCATGGCCATGGGCGACAGGTCTCCAGCATCCCAGCCGAAGCGATCGGCAAGGCTTTCGGAGCCGTCGGGAGCATCCTCCTTGTTCACGACAAAGGCCTTGGCGTTGGAATGAGGGTCCGGATAATCAGGCCCCCACAGACCGACCCAGATATCCAGATTGTGATTACGGTAGCGGTCGAGCCATTGCTGACCGTCGACCACTTGAAGGTCAAGCTTGATGCCGGCCTGGGCCATAGTCGCCTGAACGGCCTGTGCGAAGTCCGTATAGGGTGGGTTGTTCCAGACCACGGTTTCCAGCTTGAAACCGGAGGGGACGCCCGCCTCTTCAAGAAGCGCTTTCGCCTTGTCGATATCGAGCTTGTAGGGGTTGTAGTCGACCGCGCCCAGAAAGCCTTCGGGAACCAGCGTTTGGTGCACCTTCATCGTGCCCTGGCCGATGGTCTCGGCAATGCCCTGATAGTCGATGAGATATTTCATCGCCTCGACCACTCTGGGCTTGGCGAGATGCTCGTTGCGCACGTTGAGACCCATATAATAGATGGTTCCCGACGGCCCGTTCAGCGTCTGGATATCGGAATTGTCGGCGATGGCGTCGAAATCGTCAGGCCCCAGCTTGTTGGCGATATCGATATCGCCTTTTTCCAGCAATAGGCGCTGGGACGCGCTTTCGGAATTGTGCTGGATGAAGATGCGCTTGATACCCGGTTCTTCACCCCAGTAATTTTCATTGCGGGTCAAAAGGATCGATTGTTTCGGCTCCCACCTGGTCAGGACAAACGGTCCCGACCCGGCAGAATTCTGCGTCTTGAGCCAGCCATTGCCGAAGTCGCCATCCACCTCGTTTTCCTTGACGAGTTTGGAATCGACAATGCCGCCCACATAGGATGACAGGCAGTAGAGCAGGAAGCTTTGCGAATAGGCATCGCCAATCTCGATGACGAGCGTGTTTGCGTCGGTGGCCTTGATCCGCTCCTTCACATTTTCAGATGTGAAGCCGAATTGGGTGATGATGAAAGCCGAGCGCGATTTCATCAGAACCACG
>JBEBXE010000127.1:0-8536 GCA_040391705.1 Aerobium aerolatum | reverse complement strand
CCCGGCGACACGGCATTGACCCGGACGCCGAACTTGGCGCTCTCCATCGCCGCGGTTTTCGTCATGCCCAGCACGGCGTGCTTGCTGGCCGTATAGGCGATCAGCCCGGGAGACCCGATGTGTCCGGCGATGGAGGCCATGTTGACGACGACGCCGGCGCCTTGCGTGTACATGACGGGCAGAACATGTTTCAGCCCGAGGAAGACGCCGCGCACATTGATATCGAGAACCTTGTCGAAGACATCATCGGGATAGTCGACCAGGCTCTGGACCACGCCTTCCCATGCGGCGTTGTTGATGAAGATGTCGATGCGTCCGAAACGTTCCACGGCGACATCGACGTAGTTTTTGACCTCACCGGCTTTCGACACGTCCGCCTGCACGAATATGACATCACGGCCCGTTTCCACGATGTCGCGCGCCGCCTGTTCCCCAGCTTCTGCAGCAACGTCCACCAGCACGATGCGGCAGCCAGCGCGCGCGAGGGTTTCGGCGGTGGCGCGGCCGATTCCACCCGCGCCACCAGTGATGACGACGACTTTGTCCGATAAATCGATCATGCGATCAGGCTTTCAGAATGATTGACGCAGCAGCGGCCCCCGGCATCACCGGAGGCCGATCTCGACAGCGCGATCAGCTCGGACGCAGCACCCCATCTGGTCCGGTCACCGCAGCCACCGTCGGCGTATAGCGCTTGAGGACTTTCCCGTAAGGCAAGGTGAAATTGTAGTAGCCCCAGGACGAGCGCACCATCTTTTGCACCGGCAGGCGGAAGCACGGATTGATGACGGATTCGGAATCGAAGGTGACGTTTCCAGGCCCGGTAAACGCCTCGTAGTTTCCGTCCGAACCCTGCACCACGCTCTTTTCGGTCCGTACCATCACCAGCTCGCAGACTTCCGGCGGTGCGCCTTCTTCGGGGCTCGGGATGATCTTGAGCGTGACCGCCGGGATGCTTGGTCCCGGCACAAGGAAATCGCGCGGCCGAAACACGCCCGTGACCAGACGCTTGCCTGTCGGGCGCTCTGCCGACCCGATGATCAGGTTGTTCTCGCGCTCGAAGCGGATGTTGGCAAAGAGCTTGCCGAACCCGTACGGCTCGCGACCGGTAATCAGGCCAACTTCGTTGTCGACGAGGATCGTGTCGTAGTAGACGACCGGCTCGCCTTCCCAGAAGCAATTGATGCCGAAGATCGCCTCGTTGTAGCAGCCGACCGTGCTGAAGTGGAACTTGTTGAAGGTCACCTGCGCCAGCGATGTCGTTTCCGGAAGCATCAGCCCCTCGGGAAGAAGCGCTGCCGCAGCCTCCGTCGGCGTCTCGTAGACGAAGGTCATCGACTCGATGTTGCGGAAATAATAGGGCGGCCTGTCGATCGGCGGATTGCTCGCCGGCATCGTGAACCCGAACTTGTCCGGGCTCATCTGTCCGTTCACCAGATTTGCCATGTCATACCTGCAATTGATGCGTGTTGATCTGGAAGGATGCAGCGGTCACTGCACCTTCACGAATTTTCCGTCTTCGATTTTCATGAAGTACATCGAGCTGGCGCCAAGGCCGTGCTGCTCGGGGCCGTAGGTCACGTTGTCGACGATCCAGGCGTTGTTCCAGTTCTCCATGCTTTCCATGACCGCGACGATCTTGTCCTGCGTCAGGTCAGGTCCGGCACGCTCGAGCGCTTCCACGGCAAGCTGCGCCATGTAAGTGCCAAGGAACATGTAATTGGTGATGTCCATGCCCGGCAGATACTTGGCTGCGAATGCGTGCAGCTCCTGCATCTTCGGATCTTCGGGGCTCGCAACCAGCGACGTCTGGTAGGACGAGAAGATCACCCCCTCAGCCGCGCGGCCGGCCAGACGGCTGACCGAGATGTCGGCAGCAGCGTAGCTGGCGAGCAACTTCGACTTGAGGCCGAGGCTGGCGGCATCCTTGAGGAACTGCGACAGCGGCTTGGGCGCCGGCGCCAGGATAACGACGTCTGGGTTGGCGCTTCTGAGCTGCAGCACCGAGGAGCTGAAGTCGATGTCGGTCGGGTTGTAGGGAAGAGCTGCGACCAACTCCATGCCCTGCTTCTTCAGTTCGTCCGTGACTGCGGCCAGTTCATCCTTGCCGAAATCGTCGTTCTGGTACCACATCGCCACTGTCTTGGCGTCCAGCTTGTCGAGCGCGAAACGCGCCATGATATGGCCGTCAGTCTCGTAGTCGGGATACATCTGGAAGATGTTCTTGTAGGACAGCAGGCGCTTGCTGCCGGTCATGGCCGGGACGACCGGGATATTGTGTTCCAGAAGATAGTCGGCGATCGCGGCGGTGGTGCCGGCACCCAGCGTGTTCATCATGAACACCTTGTCGACCTCGACCAGACGTTTGGCGACGCCGACCGTCTTGGATGGGTCGTAGGCGTCATCGTAATAGATGAACTTGATCTTGCGGCCGTGGACGCCGCCTTCATCGTTGACCTTCTGGAAATAGGCGTCGATCGTCGGATAGACGATGCCGCCGGCAGCGGCCAGTGGGCCGGTCAGCGGCGCGTTGGCCCCGATCAGAATGGTGTCGGCGGTGACGCCTTGCGTTTCCTGGGCTGCGGCCGAACCGGCGACGACCAGAGCGGCCGCTGCAATCAGCGACCGTAGGGCCGCAACGGGGCGCACTTTGTTATTTGGCATGCATCTACTCCCTATGAGTTGAAAACCTGTCGCCCGGCCATGCGGTATTGCACGACAACAAGCGCTCCTCGTCCTCGTCGCGGTGGAACACCAACCGCGTTTACCGGCGCTGCTGTCCTGCCTCTGGAGCGAACCCGCAGCGTCTTCCTCCTGCCCTACCCTCCGAGATAGGACCGGCGAACCTCGTCGTTCTGCTTCATTTCCTTCGCGTCGCCCTTGCTGGAGATTTCTCCCGTCTCCAGCACGTAGGCGTAATCGGAGACGTCGAGCGCCATGTTGGCGTTCTGCTCGACCAGCAGGATTGTCGTGCCGCGCTGGCTGATCTGGCGGATGATCGCAAAGATCTCCTGCACAAGGATCGGCGCGAGACCGAGCGACGGCTCGTCGAGCAGCAGCAGCTTGGGCTTGGCCATCAGACCGCGCCCGATGGCCAGCATCTGCTGCTGGCCGCCGCTCAACGTTCCGGCGAAATTCTTGGACTTTGTCTGCAAGATCGGAAACGTGTCGAAGACGTAATCGTAGTCACGCTGCACCTCGGCACGATCGCGACGGGTATAGCTGCCGAGCATCAGGTTCTCGCGCACCGTCAGTTCCGGGAAGACCTGACGGCCTTCCGGCACCATGACGATACCGCGCTGGACGATCTGCTCCGGCTTCAGCCGGTCGATGCGCTCACCCTCGAAGATGATGGAACCGCTGCGCGGGCGCAGCAGGCTGCTGATCGTCTTCAGGATCGTCGACTTGCCGGCACCGTTGGCGCCAAGCAGCGACACGACGCTGTCCTTCTTCACCTGCAACGAGATGCCGCGCAGCGCTTTGACGTTGCCGTAATTGGCGTGGATATCCTCAAGCTGCAGCATGCTCAGGCTCCTGCTTGCCGAGATAGGCTTCGATGACTTGCGGGTTACGGCTGATTTCATCCGGCGTGCCGTGGGCGATGCGACGGCCGAAATCCATGACGAAAATCTCGTCGCAGATACTGCGCACCAGACCCATGTCGTGCTCGACCAGCAGCACCGTGATGCCGTCGTCGTCGCGCAAGCGTCGGATGAGGTCGGTGAGTTCCTTGGTTTCGCTCGGGTTGAGCCCAGCGGCAGGTTCATCCAGCAGGATGAGGCGCGGCTTGGATACCAGCGCCCGGCCGAATTCCACCATCTTCTGCAAGCCGTAGGGCAGCGACGCGACCGGCTGATGCGCATAGGCAGACAACCCGAACCGTTCCATGACGGCACCGGCGCGCCGACGCGCTTCAGCTTCGCTGGACCGGGAGCCCGCCAGCGTCAAAGCCGCGCTCCAGAAACCGCTGCGGATTTCGCAATGCTGGCCGATCAGGAGATTGTCCTGGACGGTCATGCTGCGGAACAGCTCCATGTTCTGGAATGTCCGGGCAATGCCGCGCGGCAGCACGTCATGCGGGCGCGCCGAGAGAAGGTCTTTGCCGTCAAACCTGACCGCGCCGCTGTCCGGCTGGTAATACCGGGCGATGCAGTTGAACACCGTCGTCTTGCCCGCGCCGTTGGGCCCAATCAGCCCAACGATCGCGCCAGAATTGACGGTGAGACTGAGCGTATCGACGGCTTTCAGCCCGCCGAAGCTGATGGACATGTTTTCGATTTCGAGCAACGGAAGCGCACTCATGGCTGGGACCGCTCAATCTTGATGGGAGCTGGACGGCGAACAATGCGGCCGATGAAGTCGGCGATGACCTGGTAGATGCCTGCCAACCCCTTGGGGAAAAACAGGATGATGACCAGCAGCGCACAGCCGAACAGGATGCCGGAGAAACTCTTGCTGCCGGCAAAGAACTGCGGAACGGCGGTCATGAAAGTCGCGCCCAGCATCGCGCCGGGAATGCTGCCGACGCCGCCGACGAAGACCATGCAGAGGAACACCAGCGACATCCAGGAGTTGAAGTCGGACGGACTGATGAAGCCGACGACGTGGGCGTAAAGACTGCCTGCGACACCTGCAAAACACGCGCTCAGCACAAACGCCAGGATCCGGTAGCGCGCCAGCGGGATGCCCATGGCCTCCGCCCCGGCCTCGCTGTCGCGCGAGGCGATGAAGGCACGACCAACCTTGGAACGCAGCAGATTGTTGGTGACCATCACCACGACGATCAACACCGCCAGGATCAGGAAGTAGAACTTGAACTCGTTGTCGAGAACCAGCGGACCGAAGGCGGGTTTCGCCGGCTTCAGGCCGTTGTAGCCGTTAGTCACCGAATCCCACTTCAGCAGGATTTGCGGCATCGCTTCGCCGAGACCGAGCGTGGCGATAGCAAGATAAAGCCCGGACAAGCGCAACGCAGCCAGTCCAAGCAACAGTCCTGCCAGCCCGGCGATCAGGCCGGCGGCCGGCATCGCCACCCAGAACGGGACGCCGAAATTCAGTGTCAGCAACGCCGAGGCATAAGCACCGATGGCAAACAGCGCGGCATGACCAAGCGAAATCTGCCCGGTATAGCCGACCAGAAAATTCAGCCCGATTGCGACGATCATATAGATGCCGACGAGGCAGGCAAAATACAGGATGTAGGTGTTGTCCTGAAACGCGAACGGGAATGCCACTGCCGCGGCAAGGAGCATCAACTTGCGGGCGTTCGACAGGCGCGGCGCGCTGGAGTCGAACGGCAGATGCTCTTCCGCGACCTTCTTGCCGAGCATCCGGATCGGCTTGCCGAGAATGCCTTCCGGCTTGACGCAGAGAACCGCGATCAACAGCACGAAGGAGAAGGTGTCCTTCAAATCAGTAGAAATGTAACCGGCGACGAGATTTTCCAGCACGCCAAGCGTCAAACCGCCGATGACCACGCCCGGATAGCTGGTGAAGCCGCCAAGGACCGCAGCGGTGAACGCTTTCAGCAACATCACAGCCATCATGTTGGTGTCGAGGAAGGTCGTCGGCGCGACGAGGAAGCCAGCGACACCGCCGAGGATGCCGCTCAACGCCCAGGTCAGGATGAACAGCTTGTCGACGCTGATACCCATCAGGCTCGCCGCCATCGCGTTCTGGGACAAAGCGCGCATGGCGATGCCGGTCATCGTGAACCTGAAGAACAGGAACATCATCAGCATCAGGCCGATCGTAACCGCCAGATTGAAGAGGTTGGCCTGGCTGGCGACGATGTCGAGAAAAACCAGCGGCTCGCCGGTGAACACGCTCGGGAAGGACTGCGGGTCCCAGCCCCAGACCATGCCTGCCACGGCGGAGAAAACCATGTAGAGCGCCAGCGTGGCGACGATCACCGAGGAGCTGTTCTTGGCGGGGCGGAGTATTTGCTGCACCGCCACAGCGAGCAGCGCCGAAAACGCCAGCGCGCCAACAAAAGCCAGACCATAGGGCAGCCCAAACCGTTCCAGCAGCGTAAAGCCGAAGAACGTGGACAGCATCGCCATTTGGCCATAAGCAAAATTGATCAGGTTGGTGGATTTAAACACCATGACCAAACCTAATGCGACCAGCGCATAGAGGCTTCCCATGGCAAGACCACTGAATACCAACTGCCCGAACATGACTGTCACCTCCTACCTGCTACGGAACACGACATGAGCCACCGCAGACTTGACAGCGCGCACTGACTAAGCGCTTGCTTACCTTGCATCCTCAAAAAGGGAAGTCAATGGACATTTCCACGACGCCGAACTCCACCACCGATTTATGGGAGCTGCTGCCTGCGGGCCCACGCCGGGGCCTCGCCCAGGCCGCCGTAGCAGAATTCGGCAGACGCGGTTTTCACGCGACAACGACGCGTCACATTGCGGAACGTGCCGGCATGAGCCCTGCCGGTCTGTATGTTCATTACGCCTCGAAGGCCGAGCTGCTGTTCACCATTTCGAAGATCGGCCACGAATCCGTTCTGGCCGAAGCTCTTGCATCGGTGGACGGCATCACCGATCTGACACAGCGCGTGCGTGCACTCATGCGCACATTCACCATCTGGCATGCGGTGAACCACATGCTCGCCCGCGTCATCCAATATGAAATGCGCTCGCTGGAACCGGCGCACTACAAGGTGATCGCAGCCATTCGCCGCCAGACGGAAGCCTTTGTAGCCGCCGAGCTCCAACCGCTGGTGGGTGATGTCGAGCGACTGCGAATACTTGCCGTCGCAGCCATGTCGCTGAGCATCGACATGGCCCGTTGGTACAGCCCAGGCAAGTCACCCGCGCCGGAGGTGCTGGGAGATGCCTATGCCGATCTGGTGATGCAGATGCTGCGCAAATAGATCAGTAGCCGTCGCGGCGATCGACGAGGCCGATCGGAGTCTCGCCGCGTTCGAGACGCTCGATGTTGTCAATGACGATCCGCGCCGCCGTTTCAGGCCGGGTCAGGCTGGCGATATGCGGCGTCAGCAGAACCTTGGGGTGCGACCAGAGCCGGCTTGCCTGCGGCAAAGGCTCGGGATTGGTGACGTCGAGCATCGCGGCGCGCAGATGGCCGCTGTCGAGTGCTGCCAGAAGATCGTCCTCGTTGAGATGCGCACCGCGTGCCGCGTGGAGCAGGGCGGCGCCCTGTGGCATGCGGGCAAACAGGCGACTGTCGAGGATGCCTCGCGTGCTGTCGGTCAGCGGCAGCAGGCAGACTAAAATGTCGCTGCCCGAGACGATCTCGTCCAACCCGTCTGCACCAACATGGCTGGCGACGCCGTCGATGTGATGCGCGCGTCGGCTCCAGCCGGACATCTGGAAACCGAACGGGCGCAACAGTTCGATGGCGCGGCTCGCCATTTGGCCGAGACCAAGGAAGCCGACGCGCCGTGCGCCTGCCGGCACGATGGCGAGCTGCCGCCAGTCCTTCCTGCGTTGCTGGTCGCCATAGGCGACAAGATCCCGATGCAGGGCCAGCACTCCCATCGCGACATATTCCGCGACGTAGGCCGTCGTCGACGGATCGATCAGACGCACCAGCGGCACATGCGACGGGAGCGTGTGCAGGTCGAGCTGGTCGACGCCAGCCCCCACCGAGAAGATCGCCTTCAGTTGGGGCATCGCGCTGAACGGCTCCGGCGGCGGGGTCCAGGCGATCAGATATTCCAGCTCGTCCATGTGCAAGTTGGAGGGCCAGATATGAAAGGGGCGCTGCGGAAACGCATCAGCGAAAATCGTACGCCAGACCTCGCCGCGCACAGGGTCAGCCTTGTAAAGGATAGTCATGATGCGACCGTGCCTGTCTGGCGCGCGCTCGCAACAGAAAATTGCAATGCGATCTGATCGGAGGTGTGGATCACAGCCAAAACCTCGTCCCAGAACAGGCGGATGTGGTCCTCCATCCTGTCAGCCGCCAGCACCGGGTCGCCCGACGCGATGGCGTCGATCAGCGGCTCGTGGCTGCGGGCGATTGCCCGCCCGGTGTCCACCGACCCGACCAGCGACAGGATCAACCGCAACTCGGCGGCAGCATCGTCGTAAAGCCGCAGCAGACGGGCGTTACCGGACGCACTGACGATGGCGTGATGAAACGCAAAATCCGCCTCCGCTTCACCGAACCTATCCGCAGTTTCGGAGGCGTCGAGGATGGCGCGGTAGCGGTCCGCAAGCGTTGCCAGCAGGGCCGGGTCGCGCCGTGTCGCGGCAAGCCGGGCGGCATGGCGCTCGATGCAGATGCGCACATCGAACACATCCATCAGTTCACGGAAGGTGAGTTGGCGAACGGCAAAGCCGCGGTTCGGATCGAAGCTTAACAGCCCTTCGCTTTCCAGCAGTCGCGCGGCTTCCCGTATCGGCGCGCGGCTGATACCGAACTCCTGCGACAACCGGGTTTCCACCAGGCGCGCACCCGGCACCATCTCGCCGCCGACGATGCGGCTGCGCAGACGATCCGCAACCTCGATTGCCATCGTCGCGCGTCGTCCGACTTTTCCCGTCACAAA
>JBEBXE010000126.1:0-8570 GCA_040391705.1 Aerobium aerolatum | reverse complement strand
CTCGAAGATTCGGGGTGTAGCTCAGCCTGGTAGAGCGCTACGTTCGGGACGTAGAGGTCGCAGGTTCGAATCCTGTCTCCCCGACCAAAATAAGCTGAAAAATCAGCGACATACATAGACCCGGCCAAGTGCCGGGTTTCTTGTTTCCAGTGCCGTCCTGCAACCGTCCTGCAAAATTTTCCGACAGTCCGCTTTCGCGTGGTGCTGATCCCATACATCTGCGCATGCGCGTTCCGTGAGCCCTCAGTGAGTGCGCACGGCGGCATCGCTGCGTATCGGCGCGGCGTCCGACTCTCGCCCGGCACTGCTGCGGCATTGCTACGGCACTGCTGCGGCATTGCTACGGCACTGCTACGGCATTGCACCGTGCTTGTCTGGTGCTGGCACCGTGCTTGCCTGGTGCTGGCACCGGGCTTGTCTGCAACCTGTCGCGTGGTACGCGAAGGGAAACCCCTTGCAAGCCCCTTCGTAGCCCCTCCAAAGGGTCGAACGCCCGTTGAACGCCCGTTGAGCGTCCGTTAAGCGGATGCGAACCGGATCGAAACCGGAAGAAACCCAACCCTTTCCGTCCGGTTCTGGCATTGCCAGCCGTTACCGCGTAACGCGATGATCTAGCCGACCGCGTGGTACTCGGCCCACTCATCCGCGCCCATGCTGGTCGTCGCCCGTGCATCCGCGTCCAGGATCAGGCGTTCAAGCATCGCGGCCTGTGTCATGCCCTTGTGCGCAGCCAGCCGGCGCAGCGCCAGTGTGGCGCGCTGGTCGATGACGGCGTTCAGCCGTGCGCGTGAGCCTTCGACATCTGCCAAGTGACGTTGCCGATAGGCGCGTTGTCGTTCTGCGTTGGTCTGTGCCATGCCTCGCTCCCGTTACTGCGTAACGGTAACATGCCAAAGATCAGATCAACATGCAAGCATGAAAGCCCGGAACATGGCCGGGCATCGTAGTGCAGGGTTGCGCGTGGCGATCAGGCGAGCGAGCGTAGGACGGCCAGCCAGTCGCGCAGGTGCGGATGGTGTTCGCCGACCCATTGCGGACGGCGCTCGGCCCAACGGAAGAACACGCAGGCGATAACGTCGTCGCGGTGTTCGTGCTGGAACGCTTCCGGCGGCGGCGGCAGGCCGCTATCCCATGCGGCTTCAATCGGGTTGCGCGCATCGGCTCGCTTGCGTGACGTTCTGCGAACGGAAGTCATCTGTCACACTCCCGGCGGTCGGCCAGGTGCAGGACGTGGCGCTTCGATGTCGAAGCCCAGTTGCTTGATCGCATGACGGAAGCCCGCCCATGCGTCACGCTCAACACTCAGCAGTCCGTGCGGCTTCATCGATCCAAACCGGTCTGCAACCTGCATCCCCTCGCGCTCGATGACGGCCCGAGCGTCATGCGCACGATCCCAGCAGCGCATAGCGGATTCCAGCAGCATCAGGCCGGGTGCGTCGATGATGTCGAAGTCTTTGACAACGGTTCGCCATAGGGTGACAGCCTTGTTACTCAAGCCCACAGGCGGTTTCGGTGGCGTCGGTTTTTTCAAAGCAAATTTCTCTCATTGCGAAAAGAAAGGCCCGCAGTCACGGTGGCCGCCTGTTTCGGGCGTATTGGTCGATGCCCCCCCCCGGGGTGTGTGGTGCGACCAACCCGGCCAGCTACGCGCAGCCGAACCGGCGGCCGTGTGCTACATGCGGTGCAGGGCGTGTTCCAGTTCGGCCAGCGTGTTGAACTCGCCGATGGTCTGGCCGAACTTGTGGATGGTGAACGACTCGCCTGCGTAGTCAGGCCGACGGATCGCAACGCGCTTGGTCTGCGCCTCGCGCACAAGTTCCTGCCATCGCCGATAGTCGCTTGCGTCAAGCCAAGCGGCTCGCGCAGGTTGAAGGGATCGTGTGCAGTAGTTCACGCGGCCTCCCACGTCTGACTGTCGATTGACCATCGCGCCTTGCCGGTAGGGCTTCGTCGGGCAGCTTCCGCGCCAGCCGCACGGGTTGCTTCGCTGGTGATCCATGCGCCGTCCACGTAGCGCGCACGTGGCTTGTCGCCCGCCAGAACCTTCGTGACGTAGGCCTTCCCGGTTCGGCCTTCACGTGCTTCCTGCGCGCTGTCGATGCCCAGATGCCCATCAATCGCTTTGACTCGGCGTGCCAGGAAGATAAGCGCCTTCTTCAGGTCGTCGTCGCGCTGCGCCAGCGTCTCGATTGCGTTGTTCATGCATCCTCCTCGATCCGTGCCGCCGTCGCCCGCAGCTCATCGGCGGCCGCGCGGCGGATAGCTTTCTCAATGTCTGCCCGCGTATCGGGCCAGTCGTGGTCGAACTCAGCCAGCAAGCGATTCACCTCGGTCATCGTTTCGTTCGTCGTCATGCCGCAGCCCTCCCGCCAACAGTCGCAAGTCGAACCGCGCCCGGACGGTAGCCAGCATCGGCGCTGTCGCCAGCTTCGACGGCGGCGGCCTCGATCCATGCGCGCAGGGTGCCGTTGAAGTCGCTCGCCGGTAGCTTGATGCTCGTTCCAACCGGGACACCTGCAAGCTCGCCATACACGCTGACGTTCTCGCCGTCGTCGCTGGCGAACGCCTCGACCCAATCCAGCGGCATCGTGAACCCTCGCGGCTGGAGTGCGCGTTCTGCTCGGCAGCGCTCGGTGAACTCACGCATCGCGTGCTTGATCGGGTGCGCGGTCATGGCGAACCCTCGCCCGAGTAGTTCACGCCATCCACCATCGCCGCAGCGCCGCCAATCAAGCGCCAGTTCGCCGCAGCGCGTGCCATCCATGCGATGGTGTTCGTTTGCCACGTAGAAACAAGGCTTTCGCTCGCTGCGGTTGGTGCCGTGCTTGATCCTTGCGGGTCGTCGTCAAGCTCAAGCAACGCCTCATCGGTGCGGCTCACTTGCAGGTCATCCAGCGCGAACAAGGCGCTTGTCACATCGATCATCCCGACGAATCCGCCTAACGAATCAGCGCTCATCGCGTGCGTGGTGAAAACCGGAAGCCCCAGCCAGCGCCCGCCGTTCGGCCCCAGGTCTTGCGCGCGCGTGCGTATCGCAATCTGCGCGGCAATCGTCGGACTGGTAACGATTGCCGCGTGATCCAGTCGCCCGGTAAATGCGTTCACCAGCGCGGCGATGTCGTCCTCGGGGTCGCCGCTGCTCGGCAGTGGCGTGACGCCATTCCAAAGCGATGCAGGAACCTCGCCCGGAACGCCGGTGTTCGCGGGATCGAATGCAGCCCAGTCGATTGCCTCGGCAATCGCGGCCTCAAGATCGGTCTGCAACCCGTTTTCGACAAGGGGGCTGCCGTGAGCCAGCGCCTCGCCCGTGCTGGCGGTGATGGCGGCCACGTTCAGCGGTTGGAGCGTGATGCCGGTCAATGCCGCCTGACTCAACGGAACCGCTGCGCCTTGTGCCGTCCAGTACCCTTGCGCGCCTTGCGTCGCAGCAGTGACTCGCGCCCGGAAAGGAATCTGTCGAAACCCTGCGCGCCCAAGGATTGTGCGCTGGCGGATCGCGGCCAGGAAGTCGCTCGTCGACCGGTCGCCCACCCCTGCCAACGCGCCAACGGCGGATTTTTCAATGGCTGCGGTGTCTGCCCACGGCCAGCGGCGAGCGATCAAATCGTGGACGCCATTCGGTTCGACAGAACGGGCGATTAGCCCACGAAGATACGTCCTCCGCCCGGACAGCGGACCGTCGGAGTCAGTGCCAATGGTCGCGCCGATTGCATCGTGTGCGCTCTTGAGTTTTGCGGCTGTGATCGGGTCAAGCATTTGTGCTTCCTTCCTTTGGGATCGGACGCCATCGCGGCGTGCGTGGGGCTAAGTGTGTCGTGCCGTCAAAAATCGCGCGAACCGTGAACTATTTTCCGCAGGCGTTCAATTTCCGGCGGGATCGCATCCGGCCCAGGATGGCCTAGTTGGTCGGCCAGCGCCTCGGTTGCCAACTGCCAACCCGCGCAGGCCAGCCATGCCAGTGCCGCCCGCTGGCGCTTGTCTGGATGCAGCCGAAACGCATCGGCCATCGCTTTCCCGACCAGTTCCGGCATTGCGCCGGCGAACTTGGTCAGACGTGCGTCATGGTCGGATGCAGCCCGCCACTGCCTGATTGCATTGGGGCAGATCAGCGTTCGGCATCCACGCCCGCGCCGGCCCCTGCTCGCCACGGGTGCGCCTTGCGTGAGCCATCGGCGCAAGGTGGCCGGGCTCACGTTCAGCTCGCGCGCAGCCTCGGTCAGCGGTAGCGGCCCGGTCACGTGCGGACCAGGTGCGGCCACGATCAGCGCGCCGTCGACGTGCCGGGGTTTCGGTGGGGTTCTGCGCCGGCGAGTCATGCGGCAGCCTTCCCGGTATCGCAGCAGTGCCGACATCCCTCGCCGTCACACCGGGGACATCTGGTGAACGAAGTGAACGATGTGAACCTCTTTTCCGTATGAGCCTCACGGAAAACATTTTTACTAGGCGCTAACCCGGAATCAGGTTCACTTGGTTCACTTGGTACATTGATCCGCAGTCCGCGCCATCGGAACCCGGAGCCTGTGCGAACTCGCTCAAACCCGCGCTCTGACAGCCGCATGCCGAACTCCCGTTGTGATCGTGGGCGCTCTCCCGCGTCCTGTGCCCACTGGCTGTAGGTTCGGTACAGATCGCCGGCGGTGCTGGTCGCTGTGTCGTCGACGGCGCAGCAGTCGGCCAGGAATGCTCCGACTTGATCGCTGGCATCCCGGTATTCGGACGTTGCAGCCCGCACGGCAGCAGGTTCGTTGAACCCGTGCTGCTGATACCGCTGCCAGCCCTCGAGGCACCAGTTCAGGATGCCGGGCAGTTCGGCCCGCAGCTTTTCGGGCAGCCTCGGGTCGCGTCGCTCTGGTGGCACGGTGACGGTAAACGGGATCAGCCGCAGTCGCCGCCAGATGCCCTCATCCGTGCCGGCGACACGTGGCCGATGGTTGGTCTGGAGCATCAGCAGGTGCGACGGCTCGAAGGTGTAGAAGTCCATCCGCATCCTGCGCGCGGTGATCCGGTCGCCGCCGGTCAGTGCCTTGACCTGCTCCTCGTTCAGTCGCCCGCTCTCGCCTGTTTCACTCACGACAACCAGCCGCTTGCCTTGTAGGTCGGCCAAGGCTGTCGGGTGCTCGTTCCCGTGTTTCTGGATCAGCAGGCCGGGTGCCGCGCTGCTCGCGTAGTCGCCCAGCACTGCCTGCGATGCGCCCAGGAACGTGGTCTTGCCGTTGGAGCCTCCGCCCCACAGGATCGGCAGCAGATGTTCGCCTCGCCGACCTGAAAGCATGTACCCGGCCAGCCGTTGAACATAGTCGATCAGATCGGGGTCGCAGCCCATGATCTCGCCGACGAACCTCTCCCACGTGGGCGCCACTGCGCCCGGTGCGAAGTCACAGCCGGCCACCTTGGTGATTCGGTCGGCTTGACGGTGGTCTCGATGGCGTCCGGTTCTCAGGTCCAGCACGCCGCCGGGCAGCCCGAGTAAATCGGGGTCGGAATCCAGCGCCTCGGCACGTTCGGCCAGCAGTGGTTGCGCCATCTGCAACGAGTAGCCGATGGTCGGCGCGTCCTCGCTCTGGCCGGCCCACTTGAAACGGGCATCCATCGCTTTCTGCCGCTGCTCGCGCTCTGCCTTGTCCGCAGCCTCCGCCACCCATGGCGCCATGCCCGCAGCTTCCTCGGCAATGATCTTGCCCAGGGATTGGGCGAGCCTTCGCACGGCCAGTTCGTCATGCCGCCAAGGCGGTCCCCAGACGTGCCAGCCGATGCCTTCCACGAACAGCATCTGGTCACCGAAGTGATCGACCAGCCGATGCGCGTTCGCAAGGTGCGAACAGGGATCGTGTGCACTCATTCCTGCGCCTCCCGTTCGGCTTCCGCGATGACCTGCGCGATCTTCTTCAGCCGCTGATACGCGACTGCCAGACGCTTGCCATCTTCGATCTCGCAACCTCCGGTGATGTGGACATCTCGCGCCACGTCCAGCGCGATGCCTGCCTCAATGGCGATGGTCGGCAGCAGCCCGCGCAGCCGGCGCAGTGATGTATCCTTGTCCGGCAGCCCGCGCCCATTGGTCTGCGCTTTCCTGAAGGTCACGCCCTGCCCGGCGTGGCCTTCTTCATTTGGGCGGTCAGGTGGTCGATACAGATTGCGCATCGCGTCGGCCTGCGCGCGGCCTTGAATGCGAGCGGCCATCTCAGGCCACCTCGCGCTTGTCGCCCAGCGCCTCACGCGAGCGATAGGAAACGGGCTTGCCCGCGTCGCTCTGCTTTTCGAGAAAATCCACCCAGTCCCGGACCGCCTGCGGACGTGCGAAGCGGCGGCGGCCAACGACAAAGGTCCGCAGATCGCCGGCCTTGATCGCGTCGTGAATCAGCGGCATCGACTCGCCAGTAACGGCGGCCACTTCGGCAAGTGAAAGTTTCAGCTTTTGCATGTTTCTGCCCTCATCACGCCACGGCACGCGGTGGCGGATCGCGATGGCGTCGCGATTCAGTGCGACGCCATGCGGGCAGGATTGATTACGGGTTTCGCACTAACCCGGTTAGTGCGAACGGCGAATGACGGATAGCCGTTTCCGCAATTCAGTAACCGTTATGGTTTCGTCGCTGGAACTACCGGGCAGGTAGAACGTCAGCACGCCATCGTCACGAAGCGTTGTTTCTGGATCGTGGACGAAGAACGGAAAACCGTCTGACGCCACGCGCCGACTCACATCATCGGCATCGCCGAGAACGTCAAGAATCGCGTCGTTGTCCAGCCCATCATCGACAAGCATCTCCAACCCGCGCCGTATCGGCGACTTCCGGTTCTGTCGCGGCTTGCCCTTCGTCAACCCGCTGCGGTGCTGGTGCAGCACCTTGACCAGCGGGACGAAAACATCATCCATGTCCCACTGCTCATTGATGCCATCCACCAATTCATCGCGGACCAGCAGCAGGAACGACAACAGCGTCGCGCTATCCGCGTGCCGGAAGTCCGGGTCTTGAACAGCAGCGTTCACAAAGTCGAACAGCTTGCCGCATGCTTTCGCAATAGGGCGCTCGCGCTCGGCAGTGACGGCGGCAACAAGTGATTCGTAATCACCGCCTTCGGGCAGCGTGAACGTGCGAACAGGTCGCTTCGTGGTCATGCTTGCGCCCCCAGCTTCGCCACAGCATCGGCCAGCTTGCCGGGTGCCAGGTGCGAATATCGCAAGGTCATCTTGATGTCGGCGTGCCCGAGCAATTCGCGGACGGTGTTCAAGTCCACGCCGGCCATGACCAGCCCGGATGCGAAGCTATGCCGCAGATCGTGGAAAGTGAAGTCGGTCAGCTTGGCTGCGGTGGTGATGCCGTCCCATGACTTGTTGATGTTGGTCAGGCGCGCACCGCCTGCACCTGGAAACACCAGCCCCTTGCCGGTGCCTTGCCGGCGCCATCGGGTCAGCAGGCCGGTAGCCTCATCGTTCAGCGGAATGTGCCGGGTCCGGCCACTCTTGGCATTACCTGCTTCGACGGTCACCAGCCGCAGCGGCAGGTTCACGCTACGCCAGTCCAGCGAGAACAATTCACCACGGCGCATGCCGGTGTTCAGCGCCAGCAGCACCAGCGGCATCAGGTGGTCGGTGTAGCCATCCTCCGGCCATTGCGGATGTCCTTCACTACCGCGCGCGGCATGCCATGCGTTGTGTCGCTCCCGGCTCTCCCTGCGTTCGCCCTCGCGCGCCTGTAGCGCAGCCCGCAGCCGTTGTTCCTCATCGGCGGACAGATACCGCACGCGCTCGTTGTCCACCTTCATGCGCTTGACCTTGCGCATCGGATGTTCTGCGACGAAGTCCCACTCGACCGCACAGGAATACACCTTGCGGATACGGTCCAGGTCGCGATTGATCGTTGCCGGTGCGATGCCTGCCTTCCTGCGACTGGCCTTGAACCGCTCGATGTCGAAAGCGGATACCGCGCGCAGCTCCCGATCGTACAGATCGCTGAAACACGCCTTGAGTGCGTCCAGCGTGGCCTGCGCCTGCTTCTGATGTGCCCTCGCCCACGGGTTGAAGTGTTCGTTGATGAACTCGCCCAGGGTGATCGGCTTTTCAGATGCGGGCTTGTTGGCTTCGATGACGGCCACAGGTGCGCCGTGCTCGGCTACTTCGCCCAGTACCTTTCGTGCCGTCTCGCGTGCCGCCTCCAGCGTCATGACCGGATAGGCGCCGATGATGCGTTCTTGTCCACGCCCCCACGTCACAGCCCACGTGCGCTTGCCTGCCGGGGTGATACGGAGCATGAGGCCGGGAACGGTGGCGTCGCGCAAGCGGTACAGCTTCGCCGCCGGTTTGGCAGCGGTGATGACCTTCAATGTCAGCGGTTCGCGGGTGACTTTCGCCATGATGATTCCTCCAAGTTTTGCAGGACCGTCCTGCAACCGTCCTGCAAAAAGCATCATATCGCGAAATATCGCATCGTGTCGCTTCGTTATAAATCAATCACTTATCGCATAACCCATTGATCCGAAACCCCCTAAAATCCCGTTCGGGACGTAGAAGTCGCATGTTCAAATCCTGTCTCCCCGACCATCAAACCGACGGTTTGCAAAAGGCCCGCCCA
>JBEBXE010000125.1:0-8612 GCA_040391705.1 Aerobium aerolatum | reverse complement strand
CTCCAATCTGGGTATGGATGATCTTCGCCGAAGTCCCGACCTCGGCGTCCCTGACAGGCGGTGCGATCCTCATCGTCACGCTCATTGCGCACTCGCTCTGGCTGCTGAAAGGAAGCCGCCGACAGAGCGTCGCCGCACACGTCGCCTAAACGGTCAGCCGCGCTGATGAGATCAGCGCGGCTGGTTAAACTGCGCGAGAGAGTTGAGCACACGGCCGCACTGCTTGACCCAGCCGACAAACGGTGGAGGTACCGATATGATTGGCAGCCCGCTCAGGCCTCCACGCGAGTGACGTGCAGTTCGTCGGCCCATTCTCCCAACAGCGCGCGCGTGGTTTCAATCAGCATGCTGACTGCGGGCGAAAGCTTCTTGCCCTTGCGGACGAAGACACCGACGATGCGAAATGCGGCAGGATCTTCGAGCGGCACGAACCGTACCCATGGCGGTGCGATTCGGCCGGCGAGTTGCGGCAAAATCGTGACGCCGACCTGTGCGGCAACCAGCGCAAAGGCGGACGACGCACTCGAGACGTGAAACTTGGCGCGCTCATGCGTGCGCCTCATGCCAGGGCAAATGTGACTGTCGTAACTCTCATTGCCGATGAAATCCTCCGAGGCGAGGTCTTCCCAGGTGACCGGCCGCTGTAAGGCGGCGAATCGGTGGTCGGTGCGACACACCACCGAATAGTTTTCATGCATGATCGGGGTCGCCTCGATATCCGGTCTGACCACCGAAATACGCCCGAATCCGACATCCACCAAGCCATCGGCGACGAAGTCGGCCATCTTCGCCGAATGCACTTCGCGCAGCATCGCCTCGAAATTAGGCGAACGCTTCTTCACGCGCAAAATGACTTCCGGCAGAACTGTACCGGCAATCGAGGTGACGGCTGCAATAGTACAGCGGCTGATTTCGTCGCGGGAGAACGACCTGATGCTGGCACAGGAATTGTCATAGTACTTGAGGAGACTGCGCGCCGTTTCCAAAGTGAACTCGCCAACCTTCGTCAAGTGCACCTTGCGGTTTCCCTCAAAAAGCGCTGATCCCACCGCCGCCTCAAGTTGCTTGAGTGCCATCGACACAGCCGACGGCGTGCGCCCCAATCGTTCCGCAGCGAGCCTGACGCCGCCACTGTCCGAGACAGCCACGAACGTTCGCAAATTGGCGATACTCAGCATAGGGTTTCCTCCTCGGGTGTTCGATTGAACTGAACAAAAGTACAGAAGTTTGAGTTTGACTGACAAGATGCGGTTTGCAAACCTGACCTCAATAAACAAACAAACGTCTCCAGACCGCGTCCATCGAAGCAGGCGGGGAGGGGAGGGAGTAAGGGTGAGCGAAAAAATGTCCAATCTGTCAAAGTTCTACGTGAACGGTGCCTGGGTTTCGCCACGCGGCGATCAACGCATCGCTGTCGTGAACCCGGCGACTGAAGCCGTGTTTGCTGAAATCGCAGCCGGCACGCACGACGACGTCGATGATGCGGTGGCCGCGGCACGGGAAGCATTTTCGAGCTACTCCCAAACGACCAAGCAGGAGCGTTTGGCGCTGCTGCGTCGTATCGGCGAGGTCTATGCCCAACACCAGCACCGCATCGGCGATCTGATCTCGCAGGAGATGGGTGCGCCGCTGGAGTTTTCCCGCAAGGTGCAGGCCGGAACTGGCCTCACCCATCTCAATAAGATGATCGAAATTCTCGAAGGCTATGAATTTGAGAAGCTCAACGGCACGACCATGGTGCGTCGGGAACCGATCGGCGTCGTCGGGCTGATCACGCCGTGGAACTGGCCGATCAATCAGATCGTCTGCAAGGTGTTTCCGGCGTTGGCTGCAGGTTGCACAATGATCCTGAAACCCAGCGAGTTGTCGCCATTGAGCGCGATCGCGTTTGCAGAGGTACTCGATGAGGCGGGCGTCCCGCCCGGCGTCTTCAACCTCGTCAACGGCACCGGTGAAGTCGTCGGTGAAGCGCTGAGCAACCACCCGGATATCGACATGATCTCGCTGACCGGCTCGACGCGGGCCGGTGTCGCGGTTTCGCGCTCCGCGGCCTCGACGATCAAGCGTGTCACCCTCGAACTCGGCGGCAAGGCGGCGAACGTGTTCTTACCCGATGCCGACTTCGATGCGGCGGTGAAAAAAGGCGTTGCCGCCTGCATGCGCAATTCAGGTCAATCCTGTTCGGCTCCGACCCGGATGCTTGTGCCTGCCAGTGAAATGGAGCGCGTCGCCATCACTGCAGCCGGTGTCGCCGATGGCTTGAAGGTGGGTGATCCCAATGAGGCCGGGATCGATCTCGGCCCCGTCATCAGCGAAGCGCAGTATGAAAAGATCCAGGAACTGATCCAGTCCGGCATCGATGAAGGCGCGCGGCTGGTCGCTGGCGGCGTGGGGCGCCCCGATGGTCTCGATCGCGGATATTTTGTCCGTCCCACTGTGTTCGTCGATGTCACCCCGGACATGCGTATCGCCAGGGAAGAAATCTTCGGACCAGTCCTCTCGATTCTTTCCTATTCGGATGTGGACGACGCGGTGCGCATCGCAAACGACACCGTCTACGGCCTTACCGGCTATGTGCAGTCAGGCGATGTCGAGCAGGCACGCCAGGTCGCGCGGCGCATTCGTGCAGGCAGCGTCCTGATCAACTATGCCCCCGTTGACAACAACGGTCCGTTCGGTGGCTACAAGCAGTCGGGCAACGGACGCGAATATGGCGAGTTCGGGCTGGAGGAATTCCTCGAGGCCAAGGGCATGGTCGGCTACGGCGCCTAGCACAATCGGGAGGAAAAATGATGGTGGTAAAGGCGCAGCATTCCACGACCGAAAAAATCGTGGAACTCACGCAGGTTCAAAAGACCTATTTTACTGACACCGGCGACGTCCACGCCCTGGACCCGGTGAGCTTCGGTTTCGACAAAGGACAAATTCTAAGCGTTGTCGGTCCGTCAGGCTGTGGCAAGAGCACGTTGTTGCGGATCCTCGCTGGCATCGACACGGCCACGGGTGGCAAGATCGTCATCGACGGACGCACGATAACCGGGCCGATCGGCGACGTGGGGATCGTCTTCCAGCGCGATCTTCTCCTGGATTGGCGGCGTGTTCTCGACAATGTGATGCTGCCTGCCGAATTGGCCGGCCGCAACAACGCCGAGATGAAGGAGCGCGCCATGGGGCTTCTTCGGGAGCTCGGCGTCGGTGACTTCGCCAACAAATACCCCTACGAACTCTCTGGTGGTATGCGCCAGCGGGTGGCAATCGCCCGCGCCCTGCTTCTGCGCCCCTCGCTTCTCCTGCTGGACGAGCCTTTCAGTGCCCTCGACGCGATGACGCGCGACCAGATGAACGTCATCCTGCAGCGGCTGCAGCAGCACGAACAGGTCAGCACGCTTCTGATTACCCACTCTATTCCGGAGGCGGTCTATCTCTCCGATCGCGTGGTGGTGATGTCGGCTCGACCGGGGCGGGTGCTCGATGTCATCGACATCGATTTTGCCAAACCGCGCGCGCTCAGCATTCGCGAAGAACCGCAATTCACTGCCATCGCGCGCAAAATTCGCGTGCTGTTCGAAAACGAAGGGGTGCTGGCAGCATGAGCAACGTCGCAATCCAAACGGCAAACGTACAGTCGCGGCCGGCACGGAACTCGAGATGGCGCAAGAAACTGCGCAATGCGGGTCTGCCAATCATTAGTGCTCTCGTCGGCATTGTCATCTGGGAAATTCTGGTCCGCGCCCTCAAGATGCCCGAGTACCTGCTTCCCGCCCCGTCATCGGTAATCGAGGCTCTCGTCGGGCGCTGGCAGTATCTGATGTACAACCTCGGCTATACCGCGTTTGCAGCCCTATCCGGATTCTTCATGGCGCTCGTGCTTGGCGTCACGCTCGGCATCGCGATCGCCGCATCGCCAATCGTTGACCGGATCGTTTACCCTTGGCTGGTGATCTCGCACGCCATCCCTAAAGTTGTCGTCGCGCCGCTGCTGCTTGTGTGGATCGGGTTCGGCGTCAAGAGTGGCATCCTGTTCGTTGTTTTCTTCACGTTCTTCACCATTGTGGTGAATACGGTGATGGGCCTGAAGTCGGCTGATCCCGATCTGCTTCATCTGGTCCGCTCGATGGGTGCGGGCCCACTCAAGGTGATGTGGAAGATCAAGCTTCCGAACGCGCTGCCCAACATCTTTACCGGCATCAAGCTTGCAGCAACACTTGCCCCGGTTGGCGCAGTCATTGGCGAGTTCGTCGCGTCTAACCGAGGTCTCGGTTACGTGCTGATCCAGGCGGTTGGCAGCATGACCACAGACCTGGCTTTTGCCGCCGTCATCCTTGTCTCGGCCTTCGGTGTCGCCGTCTGGTACATCGCCGAACTCGTCGAGAAGAAATGCCTGCCATGGCACGCCAGCCAGCGCGGCCAATAAACAACGACCCATAATAAGAAACTGCGATCCAAATAACGCAATCGGAGTGCGGGAGCACTTCAGAGGAAAGGAACTGTCATGATCCGCTTGTCAGCATTCGCACTTGCCGCAATGGCGTTGACGCAGCCTGCCTTAGCGCAGGAAACAGTCCGGCTGGGGCTCGACTGGGGCTATCTGCCCTACCATGCCCCCCTGGTTATCGGCCAAGAAGAAGGGTTCTTCAAGGAAGAGGGCATCGACCTTCAGATGGAGCCGGGACGAGGCTCTGCAACGACGGCAATCATGCTGGGTGAGGGCAACTATGACATCGCTCACATCAACATGACGAATGCGTCGGTGGCGATGTCGAAAGGCGTGCCGATCCGCGGTATTGCCGTCTATCAGACCAAGACAGCAGCATCCTTCATCGGCCTCGCCGACAAGGTGACACTCGACAGCGTCGATGCAATCAAGGGCTATCAGATCGGCAGCACGCCGGGCGGCTCCGATCAGCTCAGCCTAGGCATTTTCCGCAACGTCAACAATCTCTCGGAAATGGACCTGAACGTCGTCTCGCTGGATGCAAACGCCAAACAAGCCGCACTGTTTTCTGGCAGCATCGACGTCATCAGCGGTGACGGGTTCGCCTATGCGGCCATCATCCGCGGAAAAGGCATGAAGCCAGAAATCTTCTCGCTCGCCGACTATGGCGTGCCGCTGCTCGGCTTCGGGTACAGCATCAATAAGAAGTTCGCAGATGAACACCCGGAACTCGCAAAGGGTTTTCTGCGGGCGATGAAGAAATCGTGGCAGGCCGCCATAGCCGACGTGCCGGGATCGTGCGAGCGCGCCCGCGCCGCCTTGAACCTCACCCATTCCCAGGACGCCTGTATCGACTACTTCAACGGCCTGATCGAGCTGTCCGTGAGCCCGAACTCGCCGGAGTGGGGTCAGCAATCCGAAGAGATGTGGTCGAGCCTGCTAGGCACACTCGAGCAAGTCGGCGAAATCAAAGGCGGCTACACGGTCTCCGACTTCTACACCAACGATTTCCTGCCTGAATAATCGGCATGGCTAAGCAGGCTGGAGCAAAGCGTTGAACAATCCTGATGTGATCATCGTCGGTGGCGGACATAATGGTCTGGTGTGCTCGGGCTATCTTGCCCGGGCCGGCCTCAGTGTCCTCGTGCTGGAAGGATCGGACCGCTTCGGCGGTCCGGCAGCGACGCGGGAATTCTTCCCCGGCTTCAGCTCTGCAATCGCCAACTCACCGGGTTCTCTGGAACCCAAGGTGCTGGCCGATTTCGAACTGGAGAAACACGGCCTCCGCTTCGTGCGGCCAGACCCGACGCTGGTTCACCCGCTGACGGACGGACGTCTTTTCATCGGCTGGCGCGATCGTGAACGCGTCGACGCGCAGATCGACAGTTTCGCGCCGGGCGAGAGCGCACGCTATCATGCAGTCTTCGACTATCTGAACCGGTTTGCTGAGCGGCTCGGCATATCGGTGTTTCGCGAGCCCCCTACACTGCAGGAATTGACCCGCAACCTTCGCTCGACCGAAGACGAGGAAATGTTCTCGCGTATTTTCTTCGGCAGTGTGCGCAGCCTGTTCGAGCATTTCGGCCTCGCCCCCGAAACCCAGGCGATCATGGGGCCACTGTCGGTCGTGAGCGGCCTTGTCGGCCCCTCGACGCCGGGAACTCCGTTCAATCTGATGATGCGCCCATTGTCTCTCGCTTCGCTCAAAAGCGCGTCAAGCGACGACCCGCGACAGATGCCGTTGCGCGGCTCCACAGGTCTCGCCGTCGGCGGCATGGGTGCGATCACCGAGGCTCTTGCCAGATCCGTTGAAGCCTCCGGCGTCAAGCTTTGCTCCAATGCCCGCGTTACCTCGATCGAGGAAACGGCACGCGGTCTGGTCGTCAGCACGGACGACGGGCGGGTGTTTCGTGCGCCGACCGTCATCTCCGCCGCGCATCCCTATCTCTCGGCAAAGCTGGTGCAATCCACCAGACCGGAGTGGGCCGACATCCGCGCTGGGATGGATCGGACGCCGCCCGCCGGTACTGCATTCAAGATCGTTCTCGGCCTCGGCGACATGCCCCGCTACGCTGCCGCGAAGAATGACGACGAGGCGCGTGCTCTTGCCACTGCGCAACTGCGCATCGCACCGACGCTCGACTATCTCGACGATTGCCACGCCGACTTCGTCAGAGGCAGGATGCCGGAGAAGCCCCTGATCTGGGGGCTCTGCCATTCGATGACGACGCCGCACATGGCACCCGAGGGCAAGCATATCCTCAGCATCAATCTGGGTGGAGCGCCTCACCGTGGCGGACACCCACCGCTGGCGGTTGACAAGGATGCCGTCGTTCGCAACGTCGTGTCGATCATCTCGGAATGGATTCCCAATCTGCCCGACATCGTCGAACAGCACGCCGTCATCGACGCACAGACTTTCGAGAACGACTTCGGCCTCTACGGCGCGAACATCGCGCATATCGACATGATGCCGATCAACCAGTTCTGGATGCGCCCGTACCCCGGCTTGCATCGCTACAGAACACCGACGCCGGGCCTCTATCTGAGCGGGGTCGGAACCTGGCCGGGTGCCTATTTCTCTGGAATACCCGGACACAATACGGCCCAGGCCGTGCTCGCGGATCTAGCTGCCCAAAAGATTACCCAAACTGCCTGACTGGAGATGCATTTCATGGCAACTGATACGCTCGTTGAATTTCTGGTGAACATTTCCTTCATCGGCCCGGTGGGTTGGCCAGAAGAAGATGTTGCCGCCCTGGTTGCAAAGGAACGCGCGCATGCAGCCGAACTTGCCAAGGAGGGATATCTGGTGCGCATGTGGCGCGTGCCAGGTCGTCGCGAAAACTGGGGCCTGTGGCGTGCCCGTGACGCCACCCACCTGCACGACATCATCACCAGCTTGCCTTTCTGGCCTTACATGAAGCTGACAGTCCATCCGATGGCGTCTCATCCTGTAGATCCGCTGGGATACTGAACCGTCAAACGCAAACAACCGGGTGACGCGCTTGGCCCTGCACAAACGTGCGGGCAACGGGTCTCGTCACCCGAATTTTCAGAACTGATCGAGGATGTGACATGCTGATCGACGCGTTGCAGTGCGGTGAATTCGACAGGGAGGCGTTCGAGGCCCTGCACAGGGGTGGCTATACCTGCGTCACGCCGACACTCGGATTCTGGGAGGGAACCCTGGACTCGATGGACGCCATTGGCCACTGGCGGGACATGGAACGCGAGAATTCCGACCTCATTCGTATTGTCTACACGGCGGACGATATTCGCCAGTGTGAGAAAGACGGCAAGGTCGGCATGCTGTTAGGCTACCAGAACACCAACCTTCTGGAAGACCGGATTCGCTTCGTCGAGCTGTTTGCCGACATGGGCGTTCGAGTCCTCCAGCTCACCTACAACAACCAGAACGAACTCGGTGGCTCCTGTTACGAGGACGAAGACACCGGCCTCAGCCGTTTCGGCCGCGAGGTTGTCCGGGAGATGGCGCGCGCCGGAATTCTGGTCGATTGCTCGCACACCGGCGATCGGACGACGCTTCACGCCATCGAACACTCCCCAAAACCGATCGCCGTGACCCACGCCAACCCTGCATCGGTCTTTCCGCACAAGCGCAATCGCAGTGATGACGTCCTGCGCGCACTGGCGCAGACAGGTGGCGTCATCGGTTGCGCGGCCTACCGAAACATCACCCCAGACACGGCGTGCGCGACAGTTCGCGGCTTTGCCGAAATGATTGCGCGGACGGTGGAGATCGCGGGCGTGGATCACGTCGGCATCGGCACCGACTACAGCTACAAGGGTGACCACAAGTTCCGCGAATGGATGCGCAAGGGTCGCTGGACACGGTCCATGCAGTATGGCGCAGGGTCCCCATCCGCACCCGGCGCGGTCGCCAAGCCGGACTGGCTGACCGGACCTGAGAGCCTCAAGGACTTGGCAACCGGTCTGCGTGAAGTTGGATTTTCGGCAGAGGAAACCGACAAGATCATGGGTGGCAACTGGCTCCGTCTCTATGAAACGGTGTTCAACCCAGCTGCTTAAGTTTTACGCGACAAGCGACCAAATTCAAACGCGCGCGCTCGACGCAGGGTGCGCGCATGTTCGCGCGTAAGCGATGGCTTCTCAGTTTAGCTTCAGGTGTTTCAGGTAGTCGATCATCAGGTCG
>JBEBXE010000124.1:0-8637 GCA_040391705.1 Aerobium aerolatum | reverse complement strand
TGCGAGGTCATCGACAGGAAGCGATTGACCTTGCGGATTTCGTCGACGGTGACGACCGACTTGAACGCCTTGGTCTTGTCGTTGAGCGGGCGGGTCAGATGCAGGACGCCCGGATGCGCGCCCTGCGCGATCTGCCGGAACAGCGGCGATGAGGGATCGAGCGTGGTGAATGTCGTGGGGGCCTGGGCTGCGACGGGATTGGCGAGCAGATGACGCGCCAGATGAAACGCAAACGTGGCCTTGCCGATGCCGGGCGGTCCCGACAGCAACAAGGCATGATGCAGCCTGCCGGCGCGATAGGCTTCCGCAACATGCGCAACGGCGTCCTCGTGGCCGACGAGCAGCGGATTCTCGGCCGGCTCGGCGATGTCCGGGATCGAATCGAACTGTTCCTGGGCAAGCCGCTCGAAACTCATGCGGCGGTCCCCTTCTCAGTTGGCTTTTTCAGGTTCATGCGCTCGGTGACGATCGTGGCGATCTGTTTTGCCACCTTCGCAGGCGGCTGGGTGGCGTCGACGACGACGCAGCGTTCCGGCTCCGCCTTGGCGATGTCGAGAAACGCCTTACGCCGCCGACGGTGGACGCTCAAGGTTTCTTTCTCGTAGCGGTCGGCGGTTTCGTCGCCACGTCGCGCGGTGGCGCGGCGCATCCCCTCTTCCGGATCGACATCGAGAATGACCGTCAGGTCCGGAATCATATCGTTGACGGTGACAGCTTCAAGGGTGCGCATGAATTCGAGCGGCAGATTGCCGGTAATACCCTGATAGACCCGGCTGGAATCCATGAACCGGTCGCACAGGACGATCTCGCCACGCTCGACGGCCGGCCGGATCACCTGCTCGACGTGATCGGAACGCGCGGCGGCAAACAGCACCGCCTCCATCGCCGGGCCGAAAGGTTCGGCAGCGCCGGACAGGAGCACGTGCCGGACGGCTTCCGCACCGGGGGAGCCGCCGGGCTCGCGCGTCACCACCACCGTCTGGCCGCCGTCGCGCAGCACCGCGGCCAGCTGCGTGATCTGAGTGGACTTGCCCGCCCCCTCGCCGCCTTCAAACGTAATGAATGTTCCGCGTGCCACGCCAATTACCTGTCACAAACCATTGTCGGCCAGACATAGGCGAAGCGCGGAAAATTATCCATGGCTGCCAGTCCGAAAGGCTGTCAGCGCAGCCAGCCGATGGCCAGTTCTTCCACAGCATCCAGCGCGCGCTGGTGAATTGCGCCGACGCCGACGCTCTCGGCGGCAAACAGCGGCGTTTCCTGGGTGAGCGTATCGCCGACCCAGATGCGCAGCGTCCCGATCGGCGCGCCCTGCTCCACCGGCGCGATCACCGGACCGTCATAGACGATACGCGCGATCAGCCGGTCGCGGTTGGTCGACGGCACCAGAATTGACACCGGGCCGTCCGATTTCAGCGCCACGCCGCCCTTCTCGCCGCCATAGGTCTTGGCTTCGCCAACAATCTCGCCGGCAGCAAAAATCTGCAGCTTGTCAAAAGCCCGCATGCCCCAGTCGAGCAACCGCCGCGCCTCGTCGGCGCGCTGGCTGTCGCTTTCCATGCCGCTCATGGCGAGAAAGATGCGCCGCCCGTCCCGGTCAGCGCTCCCGACGATCGCATAGCCGGATTCTTCCGTGTAGCCGGTCTTGAGGCCGTCGGCGCCGACATTCATCGCCAGCAACGGGTTGCGGTTGCGCTGCAGGATCTTGTTCCAGGTGAAGTCGCGCTGTGAATAGAGCCGGTAGAACTCCGGATATTCCCGCCACAGATGCGCCGCCAACAGGACCAGTTCGCGCGCGGTGACGAATTGGCCGTCGGCAGGCAGGCCGGTCGAATTCTTGAAAACCGATTGCGTCAGCCCGATTTCACGCGCGCGTTCGTTCATCAATTGCGCGAAACCTTCCTCCGACCCCGCCATGCCCTCAGCGATGATGATGCAACCATCATTGGCGGATTGGACGATGACGCCCTGGATCAGGTCTTCCAGCCGGATCGACGAGTTGAGTTCGGCAAACATGGTGGAGGTGCGCGACGGTGCGCCGCCGGTGCGCCAGGCATTTTCCGAGACGCGAAACTCATCGTCGAGCGACAGCTTGCCGGTCTTGATGGCGTAGAAGACGACTTCCATCGTCATCAGCTTGGCCAGAGAGGCTGGAGGAAAAAGCTTGTCCGGGTCCTTGGTGTAGAGGACGGTACCCGTCTCCTGGTCGACCATGAAGGCCTGCTTGGCCTTGGTGTCGAACGTTTGCGCCTGCGTCGCAGACGCCACCGCCAGCACCATCAAAGCGCCTGCGCTGAACCTCAAGAAAGCCGAAAGAAATGCCATGCTCGCCCCTTGAGTACCCGTCTTCAGTGAAACTGAAGCTACCAAGCCTCAACTGCGCCAATCAAGTGTCGAGATCGCGCCGGCTGCGGCTTTCGTTCAGTCGCGCACTGTCATGGCGTCGGCAGCGCCCGCAGCCCAGGCGGTGCGCAGCATGTCATCGACGCCCACACGACCGTCCGGGGTCAGGCGGAGCGAATAGCCTGCGCTGTTCGGATCGGTTTCGATCAGGACCTGCCCGACCGACATCAATGCCCGTGCCATCGTTTCAGCCGAGTTCTGGTCCGGATATGTTCCGACAACGATATAGTCGGCTGGCTGTGCAGCCCCTGCGGCCGCGTCGCCATAGCGCTGGTTGAGCGCGCGCACGAGCCCTTCGGAGCCCATACGGCTTTCGGCAAAATCGGAGACCGCCTGCGCGGCGCGCTTCACCCGCTCATCCGCATAACCGAGCGCCAAGATAGGCTTCTCTGTTCCAAGACGGTTGGCAAGGCCAACGCCTGGCCGTTCCGGCGCGATCGGGCCGAAATCCGGCAAAACGACATCGAAGCTGCCGGCGGAAGCAGGGCGTGCTTGACCTGGGAATACCGATGCGGCGGCAAGAGTTTGCGTCGGCGTGGTTCCGTTCATGGCAATCATGACGCCGGTCGCCAATCCATCGGATGGGTCGGGCGCCTTGCCACCCGGCTTGTAGGACGCCAGCAGATACTGGTCGTCCTGGCCATCGAGCGGCGCGCGGCCGAGATATTCGATATCGACCTTGGCCAGCCCGTGATGCGTGTAGTCGAGCAGTTCGGCGGCCTTGCGCGACAGGTCGATGACCCGCCCTTCGGCAAACGGACCGCGATCATTGACGCGCACCACCACAGAGGAGCCGGTGGCGCTGTTGGTGACGCGCGCATAGCTCGGCAGCGGCATCGTCGGATGCGCCGCCGTCAGATGCGTCATGTCATAGATTTCGCCGTTTGCGGTGAGCCGGCCATGAAAGGCATCGCCATACCAGGAGGCCAGCCCCTTGTTGCGGTAGGACGGGTCTTCCTTGGGCGTGTACCACTTGCCGCGCACTTTGTAGGGTTTGCCGAGCTGGTCACGACCGCCGCCGCGCTGCAGGCCGGAGCGCTGGTTGGAGACGCGCGGACTGGCCTTCACACCATATTCCGACTCGGCGAAATATTCCTTGCTGCGGGTCTTCTTGGTCGCGACGCTGGACGTAGGCGAGCAGGCGGACAGCGCGACAGCTGAAACAAGAAGGGCGAGAACCGAGTATCCTCGACCCAGCAGCATACGCGGCCTAGCAATCATACGTCTCAAGTCCCCGGTCTTCACGGCCGAATGCGCCAGATCGATCAAAAAGTGTGCGCAGATGCACAACGGTCTAACTGCGCAGGAATTCCTTATTGGTATGTTAACTGAATGTGTCGGTATCCGGGCAACATTGTGGCAGCGCCGCCGATGGGGAATCGCAATGCGGCGTTGCGTGAATGCTTGCCAGCGTAGGCAGCATGAACCGAAGCCCCCTCAAACGCAGTAGATTTTCATCAATTTTCGGACTGTTCGCCAGCGCACCGACGCGGCCACAGCCTATTCACGCCTGGAAATAGTTCGTCGGCATAGTTTGGTTGACAATCCTGGTCAGGGCGTGGAGATGCAGCGTGTACAGTGATTGCTGTACAGTCGCGTGCGCTCCAACGCACAGCGGTCGCACACGTGATTGAGATGTGACCCGAAGATCGGATGCCGCTTGCGGCGCCGACACCCGAGGGGGGTGAATGACTAGGCTACTGTGGATTGCGTTCTACGCCTTGATATCTGTGAATGGTATCCTGGTCGGCGCGCATTGGATTTCGAACAGCTTCACTGGGCGCGGAATCGACGAATCAGTCCTGTACCAACTGGTGTACGGCTTTGACGGCGTCAATTTCTCGCTGTTTATCGAGGCGATCACTGTCGGCGTCGTCTCTGCCACAGCAATCTTGATCGGGCTCTGGCTCCTGCATCGCAAACATCTGCGCCATCGCATGTCGTTGCGTTGGCTGGCGGCCGCCGTGCTCGCTCTGGTTTCGTCCTTGCTTCTGAACCCGGCAGGCGCGCAGCTTTATTCCGTCGTTCGCTCGGCGGTTGCGTCCGACGGACAGGAGAGCATCGTCCACCTGTCGAATGGTCAGGTTCTTGCACTTGAGTCCCTGTATGGCACCCGGCCGATCAAGGTAGATGGCGCGCAAAAGCCGAGGAACCTCGTCTACATCTATGCGGAAGGTCTGGACCAGGCATTTTTCGATGGCCAGACATTCGGCAATTTGATGCCGCACCTGAACGAATTGTCGAACGATGCGATCAACTTCCGCGCCGTGCTGGCGCCTCCGGGCACAACCTGGACGATGGGGGGCGTCGTTGCCAGCCAGTGCGGTGTTCCGCTCGCTGCGCCACAGGGCCAGGGCAACGAATTCGGCCGCTATTCCAGCTTTCTGCCGGGCGCAACCTGTCTCGGCGATGAACTCACACGTCTGGGCTACGATCTGCGGTTCGTGCAGGGTGCCAGCCTGGATTTCGCTGGAAAAGGCAAGTTCTTGTCCGCGCACGGCTTCGGCACGGTGCTGGGCCTGCATGAACTCGCGAAGCCCGACGAGACCCTGTCCGGGTGGGGCCGATATGATACCCACACGTTTGCGGAAGCACTCGACCAGTTCCGCAATGCGTCGGCTGCCGACAAGCCGTTCGGTCTGTTCCTGCTGACCGTGGATACGCACCCGCCGGCCGGTTTCCCCTCGCCCGAATGTGAGCCTGCAGGCTCCCGGCCGCAAATGATCGCCACGCTGTCTTGCAGCGACCGAATGCTCGCGCAATTCATCCGTACCATCCTCGAGGAGGACCGTGACGGGAACACCGTGGTCGTTCTGACGTCGGATCATCCGATGATGATGAATGAAATTCCCGCCGGCAAATTCCCGACGATCCGTCACAATACTTTCAGCATCTGGAACAGCGTTCGCGACGCTGACGCGGAGACGACCGATCGGCGCGCTTCGACGTTCGATATCGGCGCGACGGTGGCTCAGGCGATGGGCCTTGATGCCGGCAGAATCGGCATGGGCGTCAGCCTGTTCGATGCCGCGCCGACTCTCGCGGAATTGACCGGCAACCCGGAACAACTCGACACCACCATTCAGGCATGGATGCCGTTTTATCGTAGACTCTGGAATGACGCCGAGCCCGGCCGCGATCCGATTGTGCTGGCGTCGGATTCCGCAAGAGTGCGATTGGGACGCCAGGAAATCGATCTGCCGGTCATGTTCGACATTGATATGTCGTCAAAATCGCAGGGGATCAGTCTGACCAGCGTTGTGCCGTCCTTTGCGCAGTCCGTGCAAATGGGCAACCGGCCGGCCCTGTTCGATGACTGCGCGTCGACCAACAGAATTACCGGCAGCCCGATCGTCGACAAAGAAGGCTTGTGCGCCATCTATTTCGACGAGGCCCGGTCGTTGCATATCCAGCCGCTTGCCGCCGGCGATCAGGTGTCTTTGAAGACGGATGAACGCTGGCAGGTTACAGGGGAAATCTCCAACCATGCAGTGGAGCGTTTGTCATACCTTGCGCAACACGGCGCCTATCCTGAAAACCATCACCGTGTCGCATTTCCCCATGACGTCCGGTTGAAATCTGCAGGATTTAACGCAAACACGCATAGTTACGCTGACAACGGCGTGGCAGTGCAAACGCTTTACGCCCGTGGTGTGACCGTCCTTCATATCAGCACGACGGGAGCAGTCGAACAGATCGGAACGGTCGACACCTGTGGGCTGCCAGTCGCTGGTGCCAGCATCGAAAAACTCATTGCAGCCGCCGCCGGACGCGACGGCGCGGTGGTGTTGGCGGTGGCCGATTCGGCATTCTGCGGACACCCGATCGATTGGGCTCTGGGTGAACTGGAGCTGCCCCTGCTGCGCAGTATCGGCATCAGGGAGCCCTACGTTGCGATCATTCAAGGACATGATATCCGGGAATTCAAAGCGACCGCAGATCGTGTCGTTTTGGTAGATCTCGACGCAGATGATGGCACGTCGAGCACGGCAGGGCACTGAAGCTGGAAGAGTAAACTTTTGAAGTATTTTCTGTCAGAGAAGAAAACAGCAGCGAGGGATTAACGTTTCTCCCACTGTATGCGGCAACACTGGCACCGAACGGTGAAGCGAGCACGCTTGTCATCGATGAATTGGAAAGTCGTACTCTTGAAGCCCTCTCCTGCGAGCCTGTCCCGTCTTGCTCAAGCAGCCCGTCACTCTTTCGCCGGCCTGACCTATGCGTTCGCAAACGAGCGCGCCTTTCGTCTGGAAGTCGCAGTGCTGGCACTTGCGACACCGACCGCCTGGTTCGTAGCCGCGGATGTTCCATCCCTCCTCCTGCTGCTCGGATCGATCCTGGCAATTCTGGTGGTGGAGCTGCTCAACACCTCCGTCGAGCAAGTCTGCAACGCGGTGAGCATCGACTACCGCGACGAGATCAAGATCGCAAAGGATTGCGCATCGGCCGCCGTGCTGATCACCTCCCTGATTGCAGGTGTAATCTGGTTGAACGCCGTCTGGATGCTGTTCCAGATCTAGCGCATCGGTTCTGGAAACGCGCGCGTGGAAGCAGACATCCGGCGCAGACATATTGACTCGACGCGATCCGTGTGGAGGCTGAAACCTGTCGTTTCAGACCACCAGCGAGAGCCATCATGAGCATCACGCCACTGAGTTCGGAAACCCTTCACCACCATGTCCGACGGATGAGCGGTCGCGATCCGCATGAAGCGCATCGCGTCGCGACCCCGCTCGAACTGCTGTTCGACCTGACCTTTGCGACCACCTTCGGATTTGCCGCGTCGCAACTCGCCCACGCCCTGGCCGAAGGTCACTATGCCGTCGCGTTGATCGGCTTCGGCTTCGCGACGTTTGCGATCTGCTGGGCCTGGATCAATTTCTCATGGTTCGCGTCGGCCTATGATACCGACGACTGGATTTTTCGCGTCGTCACCATGGTACAGATGATCGGCGTGCTGGTGCTTGCCATCGGCTTGCCGCGCCTGTTCGATTCAATCGAGCACGGCGGTCATCTCGATAATTCAGTCATGGTGCTCGGCTACGTGATCATGCGCGTCGCGATGATATTCCAATGGCTGCGTGCGGCCCGGCAGGACCCGGCCCGCCGCCGAGCCTGCCTCACCTATGCCGTCGCCATATCGATCGCGCAGGTCGGCTGGGTGATCCAGATTTTTGCGGATTTCTCGATTCCCACAAGCATCGTTCTCGCCGGCATTCTTGCGCTGATCGAATTATCCGGACCGGTACTCGCCGAGCGCAAGGATGGGGGAACGCCGTGGCATGCGCATCATATGGCCGAGCGTTACAGCCTGTTCGCCATCATCGCGCTCGGCGAAGGCGTTGTCGGCACCGTTGCGACAGTGTCAGCCGTGGTCGAGGCACAGGGCTGGAGCATGGATGCGGCGCTGGTCTGCATTGCGGGCGTGGGTCTGACGTTCGGCATCTGGTGGGTCTATTACCTGTTGCCGTCCGCGCAGGCCCTCCATACCCACCGCAACCGGGCGTTCGTTTGGGGATATGGCCAGATGGCTGTCATCGCCGCCATCGTCGCCACAGGTGCGGGACTGCACGTCGCGGCCTATTACATCGAACACAAAGCCCGGATTGGTCCTCTCGCAACGCTGCTCAGCACCGCCATCCCGGTGAGTGTGTTTCTCCTATCGATCTATGCACTCCACTATCATCTCGCGCGTCGTCTGGAGGTTTTCCACGTGTGGTTGCTGATGGCGACTGCCGGAGTGGTGGCGCTGGCGATCCTCGCTGCGCTTGCTGGCGTCGACATGGCGATCTGCCTCGTCATCCTGATGCTTGCGCCGGCAGTCACGATCGTTGGTTATGAGGTCCAGGGATATCGCCAGACCGCGGCAGCACTTGCCGGTGAGGCCGGTGACCGAGCAATTCTATCAGACCCCTTGACCAGTCCGGACGAAAGGACTGTGGTGGAGCGCCGACACTGATAGACTCTGCAGCAATGGGAGTCGTTTAACGGGCAGTCTAGCCGCACTGAACGCGATCTGCTGATTGCAACCGGCACCAATTATGTGTTCGAGGGAGAGACGTTCTCCACCGCCGCAACCGGTGCCGATGGCGTGTCGGTGCACCGCTTCTACAACGTGCTCACCGGCGGGCATTTTTACACCGCCGACGGCACCGAGGCCGCGTCCGTCCGCGCCGAGCTGCCGCAATTCATCCCCGAGGGCGAAGCCTTCATCGCCTATGCGCAAGACCAGAG
>JBEBXE010000123.1:0-8646 GCA_040391705.1 Aerobium aerolatum | reverse complement strand
GTCGACACCTCGGACTTCTCCAACACGGCGCTCGGCAAGGGCATCAACGAAGGCAAGGCGATCCCGTTCTCCAAGGGCCTGACGCGCGGTGCGTCGCCGCTCAAGGTGGTGGACGGCGGCAACGAGCCAAAGGGCTTTGCCGGCGCGACCCCGGCTGTCACCCGCACCGTGCCGACCGCAGCCTCGACCTCCAACGTCCGCGCCATCTCGACCGGCGCGACCGTGACGGCGCTCAAGCCGCTCGCCTCCGAAGTCCTCGAACCGGCAACCGCCTTCAAGCGCGACTATGAAGATCGTGCGAAGGAGTTCATTCGGGATATGAAGGAAGACGACAGCCAGCCGGCCAACGCGTTGTTCACCGACGCCGCCGCCAAGGAAGCCGCCGACGCCAAAACGCGCGCCGCCGAACGTCGTCAGCAATCGATGATGCAGGGCTATACCGGCAATTCCTGCTCGGAGTGCCAGAACTTCACCATGGTGCGCAACGGCACCTGCGAAAAGTGCGACACCTGCGGCTCGACCAGCGGCTGCAGCTGATAATCAATAAAATCAGACACTTAACTCTTTGGCCCAATCGCAAGATTGGGCCAAAGAAGCAAAGGGAACAAAACAAAAACAAAAAATGATGCCTCGGAAACGGCATCCAGAAACACCAAAACCGACCCTCTCGGATCGGTTTTGGATACCGCAAACAGTAACCCGCTGCGGGGCGAAGAGACTAGAAATTCCCTTCGAGTTGGCAGACTAAATGTACAGGGATTCTAGAGTCGGAGTCGAGGCGGAAATCTCAACGGAGTCCGCAATGACAAAATTTGGAACTTCTGCATATCTCAAACTTCTTGGACTGAATCCCAAGCCACAAAACACATCAATAAAAGAGCGTTTGAAACCGTCCAAGGATGGCTACGATTTTCATAGAAAGATGCGTCGATTAGCGACCGATTTTGCCAGCGGCGCAGTAAATTACGAAACGACTCAAGCGCTCTTAAAGGGCATATCGCGAGACGCCGAGCGTAAATCCGCTATCTCCGCGATTTCAGACCTTGTCAGATGGTTGGACGGACGCCCCATTCGACCAACCGATAATGCAGTGGACGTTCAGAGCAGTCCAAACGGTATATTTTCTGTCAAATTTGCGCCCGATTTTGAAATGGAACTTAGTGGGAGCCCGGTTCGTATCCACATGTGGAATACCATCAAGCCGGAGATCACGCTGCGTGAGGCTATTGGTGTACTCGGCCTTTTCGTAAATGACGAGCATCCTACCTCGATTGGTATTTTGTCACTACGTAGCGGGGAGCTGTTTGTCCCAGACAACGGACCTAAGTCCAGAGAATTGGCTAGGTTTCTTGCGTTAGATATCGAACGCAAATTTGCTAGGGTGATAGAAGAAATGCGCGGGAGTGCAAGAGGGGATGATGCGGCGGATCGACGGCCCCGTGCGTAACGTATAGTTGCCATCTGCGTCCAGTTTACCTAAAGCTCTCCCGCACGCAGCCATGCGGGAGAGCTTTAGTCTCGTGCGCTTGCAATGCGCCCCTGCACGGTCAATCCTGCGCGGACTGCACGGGAGCGCTGTCATGAAGCACAGGGTCGTCGTCGTTGGAGCGGGGTTTGCCGGCCTGCAGGCCGTCAAGGACCTCAGGGGCGCGGATTGCGAGATCACGCTGATCGACCAGCGCAACCATCATCTGTTCCAGCCGCTGCTCTATCAGGTCGCCACCACCCTGCTGGCGACCTCCGAGATTGCCTGGCCGATCCGCAACGTGCTGCGCAACCGGCGCGACGTCACCACGCTGCTGGCCACAGTCACCGGCATCGACCGCGTGGCGCGCACCGTCATCGTCGATGGCGCACGTCGCATCCCGTTCGACACGCTGATCGTCGCGTCGGGCGCACGTCACGCTTATTTCGGCAATGACAGCTGGGAGGCTGACGCCCCCGGCCTGAAGACGCTGGAGGATGCCACCACCATCCGCCGCCGCCTGCTGCTCGCCTTCGAGCGTGCCGAACTGGCGCAGGACGAGGCCGAGCGCGCGGCGCAGCTGACCTTTGCCGTGATCGGCGCGGGGCCAACCGGCGTCGAGCTGACCGGCATCATCGCCGAGCTGGCGCATCGCGTCCTGCCGGGTGAATTCCGCCGCATCGACACCAGCAAGGCCCGCATCCTGCTGATCGAGGCGGGGCCGCGCATTCTCGCTGCGTTTCCTGAAAAGCTCTCGACCTACGCCGCGACCGCGCTTGGCAAGCGCGGCGTCGAAGTCCGCACCGGCACGCCCGTCACCGCCGTCTCGGCACTGGGCATTACCCTTGGCGACCAGCCGATCGCCGCGCGCACCGTGATCTGGGCGGCCGGCGTCCAGGCGTCGCCGGCCGCGCAGTGGCTCGACGCGGAAGCCGACCGCGCCGGTCGTGTGATGGTCAGCCCGCACCTGACGCTGCCCGGCGACGACGCGATCTTTGTTCTCGGCGACACCGCCCATGTCGAAAGCAACGGCGCGCCGGTGCCCGGCATCGCGCCCGCCGCCAAGCAACAGGGCAACTACGCCGCCCGCCTCATCCGTGCGCGCCTGTCAGGCCGCGCCACGCCTGCGCCGTTTCGCTACAGCCACATGGGCAACCTCGCCACGATCGGCCGCAACGCCGCCATCATCGACTTCAACGGCTTTGCCCTCACGGGAAGGCTGGCATGGTGGGTCTGGGGCCTCTCCCACATCTACTTCCTGATCGGCACCCGCTCACGGCTGGCGGTCGCGCTCAGCTGGCTGTGGAGCTTCCTGTCGGGGCATAATTCGGCGCGCCTCATCACCCAGAAGGAAACCCTGCGCAAGCAGGGCTGATCAATTCCGTCCACCCCCTTCCACCCGCGCCTATGATTGCCCCGCGCCTTCCAAGGAGAACGCCGGTCATGACGGTGGTTGGGTGGGAAGGCGTCGGCGCTTCCGGTGTTCGTCAACGTAGCGGCACCCGGAGAGGCTGCGTCCAGAGGTTCCTCCCCGGTCACTAAGGGCCGGGCGTGCTGGAGCGAGCACACAAGCTGCAACGCCGAGATCATGGAATTGCAGGGCAGCGGAACGGGCGCAGACAGAAATCGTCGGACGGGCGGCCACACGGTTGCACGTACCTAGTCCCATGAGCGACCCTGTGGCCGCCCGTCTTCTCACCGTCAGAAGCCAGACCGGAAACGGGGCGTGGTCACGACCCGCGCCGCCTCAGGCGTAGCCAACGTCAGATAATCGCCGCGTCGGCAAGGCGGCTCAACTCCGCGTCGCTGTAGCCGAGTTCGCGCAGCACGGCGTGGGTATCCTGGCCCAGTTCTGGCGGCGGTTCACGCGCAGCGATCACTTCGCTGTCCACCTTGAAGCCGAGCGTCGGCAGGTGGATGTCGCGGGTCGCGCCGGGCCAGTTCATCGGCCGGGCAAAGCCGCGGGTCTCGGCCTGGCCCTCGGCCAGCACCTCGTCGAGCGAGCGCACCCGTGCGGCCGGCACGCCGGCACCGTCGAGAACCTGTTCCCAATGATGCGCGCTCTGGCTGCGAAAGATGCCGACGAGTTCGGCGCGCAAGGCGGCCGCGTTCCCGGCGCGCACCACCGGATCGCGCCAGCGCTCGTCCTCGAGAATATCCGCCCGGCCGAGCCCGGCACACAGCGCCTGGAACTGCTTGTCGTTGTTGGCGGCAACCATCAGCAGCCCGTCCTGCGTTTCGAACGCGCCGGACGACGGGCTCTGGCTCCACGCTTCGTTGCCGGTCTGCTTCGGCATCCAGCCCGACGACAGATGGCTGGTGACCAGCGAGGCCATCAACAGCATCGAGGTGTCGAGCATGGCGACGTCGATATGCATCGCCTTGCCGGAGCGCCTGGTCTCATGCAGCGCCGAGACGATGGCAAAGGCGGCGTTGAGGCCGGTCGCATAATCGATATAGGGCGCGCCAACCTTCTGCGGCCCGCCCTCTGGGGTACCTGTGGTACGCATGATGCCGCACATGCCCTGGATGACGTGGTCGTAGGCCGGGCGATGACTGATCTCGCCGTCCTGCCCGAATGCCGAAATCGAACAGTAGACGATTTTGGGGTTGATCTTGCGCACCACGTCAAACGGCAGGCCGAGCCTGGCGATGGCGCCGGGGCGGAAATTCTCGATGAAGACGTCGGCGCTCTCGATCAGCCGCTTGATGATCTCCAGCCCTTCGGGCGTCTTCAGGTTCAGCGTCACCGACTTCTTGTTGGCGTTCTGGGTCAGGTACGTCAGCCCCATGCCCTCGGCGTTGAGGTCCGGCAGATCGCCTTTTTCACGCGCCCAGTCGCCGATGCCGGGGGTCTCGATCTTGAGCACCTCCGCGCCCATCAGGCCGAGTTGGTAGGCCGCATACGGGCCGGCAAGAACCTGCGTGAGATCGATGACCCGAAGGCCGGTCAGAGGTTGAAACATCACATTGGTCCACAAAAACGAATTGAAACTGGGTACGGCGTCGCCATGTCACTTGCTCCGGAAGCGGAACAGCGTGGCGTCGGCCGCGTCGTCGAGGGCGATGAGCCAGCGGCGTGCTGCGGGGCGGTCGCGCAGATGCGCGTCGAGAAACGCCAGCGTGATCGCCGCCACCGCTGCCTGCTGCGCCGGCACCCGGCGCTCGGTGTCGCGGTCGGTCATTCCGCCGAGGAAATGGTCGCCGTCCTCCAGCACCGCGAGATACTTGCCGCCGGCAGGGGCAAGCTCGAACGGTTCCGATTTCCAACGCCAGTCGCCACCTTTCGCGCCACGATCGAGCGTGCCTGTGACGGTCAGCACAGGGGCGTCCATCGCGTCCCACGCCCCCTCGCCCAGCCCCTGCTGGTCGCGGCCCTGCGCACTGAGCAGGATGGCAGCGCGAAACCGTTCGTCGCGAAACGAAACGGCCTTGCCGTCATCGGACATGTTGATGGTTGCCCCGGCCAGAAGCTGAGCCGTGTAAGCACCAAACGAGTGGCCGGCGATAGCGCACGGGGTCCCGGCGTCGAGCCGGCCGCAAGTGCCCGCAACGATGCGCGGCAAAGCGTCGATGACGCGCCGCACAAGCTCGACCCGCTCGACCCAGCGCGCCGGCGTGTGCAGAATTTCGTGCATGTGGGCACGGATCGCCGGCATCGCCGTCCAGCCCGACAGGTCCGCCTCCCGGTCGAGCCCCAGTTCCGGTTCTTCCCGGGCCACGCTGTTGATCGCGTCGCGAAAGGTCGGGTGGATCACCAGATAGCCATGCGCGGCCCAATGGCTGGACAGTGCCGCATATTCGGTCCCGTTCGACCCGAGCCCGTGGCAGAAGACGACAACGCCCGCAGGGTGGCTGTTGGCTGGCCAGCGGCAGGTCAGCACCAGCCCCGGTTCGACGGCCCATTCCAGCGCCGCGCGCACAGGCAACGGCCCCAGATCGGCTTGATAGCTGTGCGCGGTCACGATGCGGCCTCCACCACATGAGGCGCGCCGGGATCCGCTCCCCCCTGATCGAACAGGAAGCAATTGGCGACGCCGCCGCCGGCAATCGGATAGGCCGCCGGCATCTCGACCCGGCAGCGCGCCATCACGTGCGGGCAGCGGTTCTGGTACGGGCAGCCGCTGGCCGCGACGCGTGGCGTTTCCGGCACCGCGGCGGCCTTGCGCGCCACCCGGCGGCGGCGCTGCGCCTCGGGATCGAGCAGCGGCACGGCATCAAGCAGCGCCCGGGTATAGGGATGGGCCGGCTCGTTATAGACGCGGTCGGATGGGCCTTCCTCGACGATATGGCCCAGATACATCACCGCGATGCGGTCCGAGATGTGGTGCACCAACGCCAGATCATGCGCGATCAGCAGGTAGGCCATGCCGAGTTCGGCGCGACGCTCGTAGAGCAAATTGATGATCTGGTTCTGGGTCGAGACGTCGAGCGCGCTGACTGGTTCATCGAGCACGATGAGCTTGGGTGCCAGCGCCAGCGCCGAGGCAATCGCGATCCGCTGCCGCTGGCCGCCGGAGAACTGATGCGGGTGGCGGCCCAGATGCTCCGGCGACAACGACACCAGCTTCAGCAGCTCAGCCGCACGCTCGCGCCGCTCAGCGCGGTTCATCGAGGTGTGCACCCGCAGCGGTTCGGTGACGATGTCCTCGACCGTCATCGACGGATTGAGCGACGAGTATGGGTCCTGAAACACCGCCTGAATCTGGCTGCGCAGCTGCGGCGGGTAGCGCTTGCCGAGCGCGGCCAGATCGGTGCCATCAAAGCGGATCGCGCCACTGGTGGCAGGCACGAGGCCGAGCACCGTATTGGCAATCGACGACTTGCCCGAACCCGATTCGCCGACAAGGCCGAGCGTCTCGCCCGCCCGGATCGTCAGGTTGGCGCCCTTCACCGCATGGAACGGCTTTCCGCCAACCCCAAGCAGCGAGCGACGCCAATAGGTGACCCACAGATCCTCGATCTCGAGAAGCGGCTGATCGGTCATGACGACATCTCCCGCGCTAGTTCCTCGGCGCGAATGCAGCGCACCAGCCGGTCCGCGCCACGCAGCGCGACAGGCATTTCACAAGCCGCGATCTTGAAATCGCAGCGGTTGGAGAAGCGGCAGCCATGAGGCCACGACCCCGGACGCGGCACGGCACCGCGAATTGTCGGCAACGGTGGCGTGCGGCTCGAGGCATGCGGCATCGCTTGCAGCAGGCCGCGCGTATAGGGATGGCGCGGGTCGGCGAACAGCCGGTCGACATCGGCCATTTCGACCATTTCACCGGCATACATCACGCCGATGCGGTCGCAGATGTCGGCAGCGACGGCGAGGTCGTGCGTCACGAACAGGATCGCCATGCCGAACTCGTCCTGCAGGTCGCGGAACAGGTCGAGGATTTCCTGCTGCACCGTCACGTCGAGCGCAGTCGTCGGCTCGTCGGCGATCAGCAGCGACGGATTGCAGCTCAGCGCCCGTGCGATGGCGACACGCTGCGCCATGCCGCCCGACAATTCGTGCGGATAGGCACGCGCCCGCTCCTCCGGCCGGGGAATGCCGACACGGTGAATCAGTTCAACGACGCGCTCCCACGCTTCCTTCTTCGACAGGCCCTGCTTGTGGCGCAGGACCTCGGCGATCTGGCTCCCGACCGTGAACGCGGGGTTGAGGCTGGTCGTCGGGTCTTGAAACACCATCGCGATTTCACTGCCGCGTACCTGCGCCATCTGCTTGTCCGAAAGCGCCCCCAACTCGCGCCCTTCAAGCTGGATCGAGCCGCGGGACATGTTCAGGCCGGTGCCCATCAGGCCGAGGATCGCCAGACCGGTCATCGTCTTGCCGCTGCCCGATTCGCCGACGAGGCCCAGCGTCTCGCCCTTCGCGATCGAAAACGACAGGTCGGTGATCACCGGCACGGTGTCGCCGACCCGCACCTCGAGCCCTTCGACACGCAGCACGTTGTTCGCGCTGGGCGCCGGCAGCGGCGACGGCGCGGACGCGACCGGCACGGCTGGCACAGCGTTCGCTGGGGAACGGGACGATTTGGTCTCGACCGCGATACCGCGACCGACCGTGTCGTGGATCACATCGCCGAGGAGGTTGACGGCCAGCACCGTGACGATGATGGCAATGCCCGGTGGCACGGCGAGGAACCAGTTGAGGTCCATGAAGGCCGCTGCCGTATTCAGCATCGTGCCCCAGCTCGCATGCGGCGGCTGAACGCCAAGCCCGATAAACGACAGCCCGGCTTCAGCCAGCAGCACCGCGCCGACGGTCAGCGTCACCTGCACGATCAGCGGCGGCGCGATGTTCGGGAAGATGTGGCGCATCAGGATACGGCTGTCGGAAGCGCCGATCACGCGTGCCGAGCGGACGTAGACTTCCTCGCGCTCCGCCAGCACGACGCCGCGCGCCAGTCGCAGGAACGAGGTCGAAAACAGGATGCCGAGCGCGATCATGGCGCGGTGCAGGCCGGTGCCGAGAATGGCGATGATGACGATGGCGACCATGATGCCGGGGATCGACACCACGGCTTCAACGACGCGCATCACCGCCCAGTCCCACCAGCCGCCGCGATAGCCGATGAAGAGGCCGAGCGGCACGCCGAGAATGATCGCAATCGTCGTCGCCTCGGCAGCCGCAATGACGGCGATGCGGCAGCCATGGATCAGACGCGAGAGCACGTCGCGTCCGAGATCGTCGGTGCCGAGCCAATGCGCAGACGATGGCCCCTGCAGCGAGTCGATCAGGTTCTGCCGCAGCGGATCGTAGGGCGAGATCAGGTCGGCAAAGATAGCGCAGAACGCGAGCAAGCCGAGGACGAACAGTGCAATCGCGGTGATGACACTTGAGGCGCCGAAGCGCGGAAACCCGGTGCGCGCCCGGACTTCAGCCGGAGCTTCAGCCCGGGATTCAGATTGAGGGTTGGGCTGGACGGTCACGATGGGCGCGCCTTTGGATTGAGAAGACCATAGATCACGTCGGTCGCAAGCTGGACGAGAACCACCAGCGCCACCATGACCAGCACCAGGCCCTGGATCATCGGAATGTCCTGCTGCCGCACAGCGGTGATGGCGAGCGTGCCGAGGCCGTTGATGGCAAACACCTGCTCGACAATGAGCGCGCCGCCCAGAAGCACGGTGATCTGGAACGACAGCACCGCGACGACCGGCACCATGGCGTTGGTGAGCGCATG
>JBEBXE010000122.1:0-8696 GCA_040391705.1 Aerobium aerolatum | reverse complement strand
GCGTCCACCACCGCAACCTTGACGCCGGTGCGGATGCCGGGGTCGAGCCCCATGGTCGAACGCGTCCCGGCCGGAGCCGCCAGCAGCAAATCCTTGAGGTTGCGGGCAAACACCTTGATCGCTTCTTCTTCGGCGCGCTCGCGCAATTCGCGCATCAGGTCGAGCGACAACGACAGCGACAGCTTCACACGCCAGGCCCAGCCGGCGACTTCCGCCAGCCATTTGTCGCCCTCAGCGTGCCGGCCGATGTTGTAGGCGTCGGCAATCATGCGCTCGACGGGCTTGACCGCCGATGTGTCGTCGGCGTCGACTTCGATGGCGACCGACAGCACTTCCTCATTGCGTCCGCGCAGCATCGCCAGCGTCCGGTGGCTTGGCGCGGTCGCCCAGCGTTCGGTGTGGTCGAAATAGTCGGAGAATTTCGCGCCGGCCTCTTCCTTGCCTTTCACGACAGTCGAATGCAGGAACGCCCGCTCGCGCATATAGGCGCGCAGCTTGCCGACGAGGTCGGCGTTTTCCGCAAACATCTCGGCGACGATATCGCGCGCGCCATCGAGCGCGGTCTTCACATCCGGCACATCGGCAGTGATGTAGGCGGCGGCCAGAACAGTCGGCACGGCAGCGCGGTTGGCGAGGATCGCATCCGCCAGCGGACCCAGCCCACGCTCACGAGCGATTTCCGCGCGCGTGCGGCGCTTCGGCTTGTAGGGAAGATAGATGTCTTCCAGCTCGGCCTTGGTGGCGACGGCTGCAAGCTTGGCTTCCAGTTCCTCGGTCAGCTTGCCCTGCGAGCGGATCGACTCGACGATGGTGTTGCGGCGTGAATCCATCTCACGCAGATAGGAAAGCCGCTCGGCCAGCAGGCGAAGCTGGGTGTCATCGAGCCCGCCGGTGACTTCTTTGCGGTAGCGCGCGATGAACGGCACGGTCGCGCCTTCATCCAAAAGTGTGATCGCAGCCAGGGCCTGTTCGGCACGGGCGTTGATCTCGGGGGCGATGAGTGAACTGAGGCGCTTGGTGTCGGTTGACATATCGATCCGCTGAATCAGGAAATGGCGGCGACCATACGGCTATCCGCCCCGGCTTCCAACCATGCTTGTCACGGTTCGTCCACAGGCGACGGGAGACGCCCGGTTTCGCGCCACCCCGGCCCTCAATTTCCTGATCTTCTGGACTTTCCGCGCAGTTCATCTCCGCAGGCCATGGGATCGTCGTTTTTATCCGGCTCTATAGCCGCCCCAAACCTTCGTGAAAAAACAGCATCGGCAACGCTTTCTTTCCAGTTTCGTTACAGTTTTTACAGCTATGTTACATCTCGTGATTGGATGCTGTTTCGACAGCGCGCAGCTCTCACCGGTCGTCAGGCGTTACCTGTCGATTTCGCGGTTCGGTCGGTTTTCCGTCGATTGCTGGGACCATGAGAAGCACAGCGCTACAGGCGCGTGACAACAAGAAGGGTGGCGCGGTTCGCGCGGCGTCTGCGGAAAGGGATACTGGACGGGTGAAGGCAAAAAAATACATCTGGCCGACAATCGGCTTTGCCGCAGTGATCTTCTCGATCTGGCTCCTGTATCACGAGTTGCGTGGCCTTTCGCTGGACGAGCTTTGGGACAGCCTCGCGGCGATTTCCGCCAAGCGCTGGGGACTGGCGATTGCAGCGACGCTGCTGGCCTATGGCGCGCTGGCTGGCTACGACCGCCTCGCCTTGATGCATCTGGGGCGCAGGATAAACTGGCTCTTCGTCACCATCTGCTCCTTCACCACCTATGCCCTCTCCCACAATATCGGAGCTTCCGTCTTTTCAGGCTCCGTCGTGCGCTATCGCGCCTATACGGCCAAAGGTTTGAGCGGCGCGGAAGTCGGCGTGCTGGTGGCGTTTTGCTCCTTCACCTTCGTGCTCGGCACCATCATGCTCGCCGGCATCGTGCTGATCCTGGAGCCAACGCTGTTCGAGCGCTTCGTCGGTGTATTTCCCCTGGCCGCGTCGTCGGCAACCGGCGTGGTGTTTCTGGCGCTGGTCGCGCTCTACGTGCTGGGCAGCGCCCTGCATTTCCGGCCGCTGAAGCTTGGCAGCCTGCGCATCCATTATCCGCGCCTGCCGATCGTCATCCGCCAGCTGGTCGTCGCCCCGCTCGAACTCATCGGCGCCGCCGCCATCATCTATTTTGCCCTGCCGGAAGCCGGAAACCCCGGCTATCTGGTCATTCTCGGCATCTTCCTGATTTCGTTTTCGGCGGCCCTGCTGTCAAATGCACCGGGCGGGATCGGCGTGCTGGAGCTGGTCTTCATCACCGGCCTGTCCGAAATGGACCCCGCCGACGTTCTGGCGGCGCTGCTGGTGTTCCGGCTGCTCTACCTGATCGTGCCGTTCATCACGGCGTTGTTTGTGGTGGTTGGCTTCGAGCGGACGCAGTTGGCGCATCAGAAGGAATAACGATCCGTTCCAGCCCCGGCCAGCTGATCGGCACGCTGTCGGGCGCCATCGCGCCGCCGGAGACGATGAACGCCATGGCGTCGTTCTTGGTCCAGTCGAGCCAGACAAGGCGTGACGTCGGGACGATCTCGACAAAGCCGGATGTCGGATTCGGCGTCGTCGGCACATAGACCGCAGCCAGTTCGGGCTGGGTGTCCGACGCCGGAAACACCCGCGTGACGATGCCGACGGCGCGCATGTTTTCCGACGGAAATTCGACCAGCACCACGCGCTGCCCGCTCGGGCTGCCATCGCCGCTGAGCGAGCGGATGAGCATCTGGGTGGCGCTGTAGATGGTGCGCGCCAGCGGCACCGTTTCAACGACACGATCAAAGGACTTGAGCACGCGGCGGCCCACCACCGCGTTGGCGATGCGGCCCAGCAGGAACAGGAACACCAGCGCGATCAACAGGGCGACGGCTGACTGGAACCATGTTTCCAGCAGCAGGTCCGCCGCCTCGGCAGAGGTTGGACGCAGCATCCCTGACAACGCAAACGTGCCCGGACGGCCGAGCCAGATCAGGAAATCGACGACAAACCAGACGATCCACACCGTCACGAACAGCGGAATGACCGTCAGCACACCCGTTATGATATGGCGCGTGATCGCCTGCATCGCTGGTCTCCGCTGCAGCAGCCTGGATCGTTGTCTCCACGCTCGCAACGAGACGCGGCGATCTCAGGCGGTTCAGTCCTTAGTAGGCGTATTCTCGCTGGAACCGCTTACCGGTGCATCCATCGGCGGAACTTCGGTGCTGCCTTCAGAGCGGTCGCGATAGAGCGTCGCACGGCCCAGCAGCATCAGCGTCACCGGTGTCGTCACGGTGACGAAAATCCCGATCAGGATTTCGTGCAGAACCGGGCGCGACTGGAGCACCGAAAACAGGACCATCGACGCGATGACGATGCTTGCCGTGCCCCAGCTGGTTCCCAGCGTTGGCGCATGAATGCGATCGTAGAACGACTGCAGACGATAGAAACCAAACGAGCCGACGAGGGTCAGGAATGCGCCCAGCAGCAGAAATGCCGCGACCACAATGGCAGCCCACACGGGCAGATCGGCAGCGTGGCTCATTCGATCACCTCGCCACGCATGAGGAACTTCGCCAGCGCCGCTGTCGCGACGAAACCGACCGTGCCGATAATCAGCGACGCCTCGAAATAGAGCGTGTTGCCGGTGCGGATGCCGAACACCAGCAGCATCAGCATCGAATTCACGTACAGCGTATCAAGGCCGAGCACCCGGTCCTGCGCGCGCGGGCCGCGGAACATGCGGATCAGGGCAAACCCCATCGCAAGCGCCAGGGCGCACTGGGCAATCGTCACGGCCCACAAAAGTATCGTGGCGCTCATTCGAATATCTCCCGCAGCAGGAATTCGTAGCGGTTCTTGATCAGGTCGACCCAGCCCTCCTCATCGACCAGATCGAACACATGCAGCAGCATCGTGCCGCGCGTGGAGTTGTAATCCATCCACGCGGTACCCGGCGTGCTGGTGACGATGACCGCCAGAATCGCCAGAGCGGTCGGATCGCGCAGGTCGAGCGGAATGTTGACGAAGCCGGACCGGCGCTGGCTCCTCTTGCCCTGCAGGATGATCGACACCACCGCGATGTTCGACTGGATGATGTCGTAGAGCACGATGCCGAGCAGCTTCGGCAACAGATCCCAGCGGCGCAAACGCGGCTTCACCGGTTGCAGCGCGGCCAGGCCCTGGCCGCTCAGCAGCGCCACCACGCAGCCGATGATCAGCTGCCCCGGCGTGAAACCGTTCAGCAGCAGCCACATCACCAGCAGCGACGCCATCAACAACGGATACGGCACGACCCTGCTCATCGCGTCGCCTCCGGCTCCGCGCGCTCAATGCGCGGCGCTTGCATGACACCTTCGACATAGGCACGGGGATCGTGCAGGCTTTCTGCCGTCGCCTCCATGAAACGCATGATCGGACCCGCTTGGATCGTCAGGACCAACGTCAACGCCAGCAAGGCGCCGACCGGAATGATCTCGACCAGCAACACGCGCGGCACGGTCTCTTCAACCGGCGCCCAGAAGGCACGTATGCCGGCGCGGCTGATCGAAATCAGCGCTGCCAGACCGGACAAAATGACCATCGCGGTGAACCACCACGATGCCGACGAGAACGCGCCGCCCACGCCCATCCCGGCCGGGTTGAACGCTGCGGTCAGCATGGTGAACTTGGCGATGAAGCCGGATAAAGGCGGCAGGCCGGCCAGAAGAAGGCCACACGCAGCAAAGCTGATGCCGAGCACGGCCAGCGTACCGGGTATGGCCACACCGACTTCGTCCTCGATTTCCTCGTCTTCCTCTCCCTCGCCGAATGCTTCCATGGTCACCGCCAGCACGTTGGCGATGGCGTCCTGCCCGCGCTCGACGAGTTCGATCAGCAGGAAGAAGGCGCTGACGGCCAGCGTGGAACTGACGAGGTAGAACAGCGCGCCGGCTGTGACGCGCACCTCGAGAAGGCCCATCGCCGCCAGCAGCGTGCCAGACGACACCAGCACCGAGAAGCCGGCAAGGCGGCCCAGCGCCTGCGAGGCCAGCACGCCGATCGAGCCGAAGACGATCGTCGCCATGCCGCCGATGAACAGAATCTGCGCTCCAAAGCCGTTGGCGCTCGCCCCGGTTCCGTCGAAGAACAGCAGCGACAGCCGCAGGATGACGTAGATGCCGACCTTGCTCATGATGGCGAAGATGGCGGCTACCGGGGCCGGCGCGGCGGTGTAGGTCGTCGGCAGCCAGAACGACAGCGGCCACATGCCGGCCTTGATCAGGAACGCCACGCCGAGAATGGCAGCGCCTGTCTCCAGCAACATCTGGTTTTCGGCTGCGACCTGCGGAATGCGCTGCGCCAGATCGGCCATATTCAGCGTGCCGGTCACGCCATAGATCAGCGACACGCCGATCAGGAACAGCAGCGCGGCGACCAGATTGATGGCGATATAATGCAGGCCGGCGCGAACCCGCTGGGTTCCCGAGCCATGCAGCATCAGCCCGTAGGACGCGGCCAGCATGACCTCGAAGAACACGAACAGGTTGAAGAGATCGCCGGTCAGGAACGCGCCGTTGAGCCCCATCAGCAGCAGCAAAAACAGCGTGTGATAGTGTGGGCCGGCCTTATTCCAGCGCCCGAGCGCGAACACCAGCGATGGCAACGCCAGGATGGACGTCAGCACCAGCATCATCGCCGACAGCCGGTCGAGCACCAGCACGATCGAGAACGGCGGCGGCCAGTTGCCGAGCAGATAGACGACGACGCGGCCGTTCTCGGCAACGCCGTCGGCATGGGTGATGCGCAGCAGCGCGATCGACACCACCAGCAGCGCCAGCGCCGTCAGCATCGAGATCGTCGCCTTCAGGCGGCGTTCCCGGTCATCAAACAGCAGCAGCAAAGCACCCGCGACGAGCGGAATGACGATCGGGGCGATGACGAGATGTTCGGGGCCCGGGATCATCGTTCAGGCTCCCGACCGTCGACATGGTCCGTGCCGGTCAGGCCGCGCGCGGCCAGCAACACGACGAGGAAGAGCGCTGTGGTGGCAAAGCCGATGACGATCGCCGTCAGCACCAGCGCCTGCGGCAACGGGTCGGCGAAGCTGGCCGGATCGATCGCCTCGGAGCCGGACAGAACCGGCGGCTTGTTGACGGTCAGGCGGCCCATCGAGAAGATGAACAGATTGACGGCATATGACAGCAGACCAAGCCCGATGATGACCTGATAGGTGCGCGGGCGCAGGATCAGCCACACGCCCGACCCGACCAGAACACCGATGCCAAGAGACAGGACGAGTTCCATCAGCCCTCCTCCGCCTTGGCCGCTTCGACCGCGCGGGCGCGGTGGCTACGGACCGATTGGTGGGCAATCGCGATCAGCATCAGCACGGTTGCGCCGACCACCAGCGCGAACACGCCGAGGTCGAACATCAAGGCGCTGGCTGCCGGCATCTTGGCGATATACGGAATCTCGACATACTGGAAAAACGAAGTCAGGAACGGGAAGCCGAACAGCCACGACCCCATGCCGGTAAAGGCTGCCATCAACAGTCCGAAGCCGATCCACTTCACCGGCAGAATGCGCAGCCGGTCCTCGACCCAGCGGGTGCCGCCGGCCAGATATTGCAGCAGGAAGCCGATGGCCATCGCGATGCCGGCGGCAAACCCGCCACCGGGCAGATCGTGGCCGCGCAGGAACAGATAGACGGCCAGTGTGATGATGACCGGGAACATCCATTGCATGATCACCGACGGCACCATGAGATAGTCGCGCACGGTCGCCCCGATCTCTCGGTCAGCGGCCGCATCGTCAAATTCGTTCTGGATCCGCTGCTGCTCGGTGACGCCGACGCTGTCGGCGGCAGGCCGGAAACGACGCAGCAACGCGAACACGGTGATCGCCACGATGCCGAGCACGGTAATCTCGCCGAACGTATCAAAGCCGCGGAAGTCCACCAGAATGACGTTGACGACGTTGGTGCCGCCGCCTTCGGTGTAGGCGCGGGTCATGAAGAAATCCGAGATCGTATCCGGCATCGGGCTCGTCATCATCGTGTAGGCGACGATGGCCATGCCGGTGCCGCACACCAGCGCCAGGACGAAGTCGCGATGGCGACGCATCCGCGCCGGCGCAGTCACCGAATTGTCCACCTTCTCCAGCCGCTTTGGCAGCCAGCGCAGACCGAGCAGGATCAGAACGGTGGTGACGATTTCGACCAGCAACTGGGTCAGAGCCAGATCCGGCGCCGAGAACCAGACAAAGGTGATGCAGGTGACGATTCCGGCTCCGCCCATCAGCACCAGTGCTGCAAGGCGGTGATACTTGGCCTGATACGCGGCACCAATCGCACAGGCGATACCAACCAGCCAGATCGCGGCAAACACCGGATCGACCCCGGCAAGCGTGGGCATCGGCGGCTGGAATCCGGCGCGGAACAGCGGCCACAAACCAGCGATAAACGCGAGAAACACCACGACCCGCAGCTGTGGTTGCAGCCGTCTCGTGCCGAAATTGGCTTCCGCCCAGCGCGCCATGCGCCAGGAAATCGTCACCAGGATGCGCTCGAAGATGCGCTGCCCCTTGAGGTTGCGCAGGAACGGCGGGCCGTCTTCAGACGTCGCCAGATAGCTCTGCAGCGCGAGATAGATCACGACACCGCCAACCAGCGCGATGATGCTCATCAGCAGCGGGGTGTTGAAGCCATGCCAGACCGCAAGATCGTATTCCGGCGTCCGATCGCCGAGCACCGCTTGCACGGCAACATGCAGGTACGGACCGACGGTCAGCCCCGGCACGATGCCGACAACCAGACAGATCAGGACGAGAAGCTCGATCGGCCGGCGCATCCAGTGCGGCGGCTCGTGCGGCACACGCGGCAGCCCGACCGGCTTGGGACCGAAAAAGACGGTGTGAATGAAGCGGATGGAATAGGTAACGGCGAACGCCCCGGCAATGGTGGCGACATAGGGTGCTGCGCCGTCGATGATCGAGCCGTGATGCTGCTCCAGCGTTTCGGCGAAGAACATTTCCTTCGACAGGAAGCCGTTGAGCAGCGGCACCCCCGCCATCGCCGCGCTCGCCACCATGGCGAGCGTCGCGGTTATCGGCAGGAAACTGAACAGCCCCGTCAATTTTCGCATGTCGCGGGTGCCGGCTTCGTGGTCGATGATGCCCGCCGCCATGAACAGCGACGCCTTGAACGTGGCGTGGTTCATCATGTGGAAAATCGCGGCCACGGCAGCCAGCGGGCTGCCAAGACTGAGCAGCGTGGTGATCAGCCCGAGATGGCTGATGGTCGAATAGGCCAGAAGCCCCTTCAGATCCTGCTGGAAGATGGCGAAGAACGCGCCCAGAAGCAGGGTCGACATGCCGGCAATGCCGACGATCAGGAACCATTCGTCGGTTCCGGCCAGCACCGGCCACAGGCGTGCCAGCAGGAAGACGCCCGCCTTCACCATCGTTGCCGAATGCAGATAGGCCGACACCGGTGTCGGCGCAGCCATGGCGTTGGGCAGCCAGAAGTGGAACGGGAATTGCGCGCTCTTGGTCAGCGCTCCCAAAAGTATCAGCAACAGCGCCGGCACATACAGCTCATGCTCGCGGATCAGGTTGCCGGAGGCCAGCACGTCGTCGAGCTCGTAGCTGCCGACGATATGGCCGATCAGGATCAGCCCGACGAGCAGGCACAGCCCACCAGCACCGGTGATCG
>JBEBXE010000121.1:0-8754 GCA_040391705.1 Aerobium aerolatum | reverse complement strand
GCCAATGCGCCGAGCTACACCAAGGTGTTTGCCGAAAGCCTGATCCAGGAAGCCAAGCTCGACGACCGCATCGTGGCGATCACCGCCGCCATGCCGGCGGGCACCGGTCTCGACCTGTTCGGCGAGGCGTTCCCGACGCGTACCTTCGATGTCGGCATCGCCGAGCAGCACGCCGTCACCTTTGCCGCCGGGCTTGCCACCGAGGGCTACAAGCCGTTCGTGGCCATCTATTCGACCTTCCTGCAGCGCGCCTACGATCAGGTCGTGCATGACGTGGCGATCCAGAAGCTGCCGGTGCGCTTTCCGATCGACCGTGCCGGCTATGTCGGCGCCGACGGCGCGACGCATTGCGGCGCGTTCGACGTCTCCTATCTGGCGTCGCTGCCCGATTTCGTCGTGATGGCTGCTGCCGACGAGGCCGAACTGCGCCATATGGTGCGCACCGCTGCCGACTATGACGAAGGCCCGATCGCTTTCCGCTATCCGCGCGGCAATGGCGTCGGTGTCGATATGCCGGAACGCGGCCAGCGGCTGGAGATCGGCAAGGGTCGCATTGTGCGCCAGGGCACCAAGGTGGCGCTGCTGTCGTTCGGTACCCGTCTGGCCGATTGCCTGCTGGCAGCCGAAGAACTCGATGCAGCGGGTCTGTCGACGACGGTCGCCGACGCGCGCTTTGCCAAGCCGCTGGACGCCGATCTCGTGCGCCGGCTTGCCCGTGAGCACGAAGTGTTGATCACGGTCGAGGAAGGCTCCATTGGCGGTTTTGCCACCCATGTGCTGCACCAGCTGGCGCATGAAGGCCTGCTCGAAAACGGCCTCAAGGTGCGTCCGCTGATCCTGCCCGACGAGTTCACCGATCACGCCAAGCCGGAAAAGATGTACGCCGACGCCGGGCTCGACTCTGCTGGCATCGTGCGCACGGTGTTTGCCGCGTTGGGGCGCAAGATCGCTGCCGCGTCGGCCTGACCTTCACCGTTTCCTAACCGTTCTGCTTGGCGCTTCATTAGCACCCTCTTGATAAACCCGAGCCCGGATATGGCTTGGAACAGAGGGATTTTGGATGCTGGCGTTGACGGTGATGGCGATGGCAGGGACCGTTTTGGCGGCTGATGCGCCGGCGATCCAGCACGACCAGCGTCTCGAGCGTGCAGCGGCCGGCATCGTTGCGGCGCGCATGGGCGATCTGCGCGGCGGGCTCGAAATCGGCTTTCGCGCCGAAACGCGCGACCACCCGCAGCCGGTCCAGCGGTCGCGTCCCGCGCCAACTGAACGGCGCGTCGGCGTGTGGCAAGATGGCCTTGCCATCGCCATCGAGAAGAAAACGTCGGTTTCTCCGGAGCTGTAGGGCGTCGCGCCCTTGCGTTGCCGGGGCGCATGGCACAATGAGTGCAGATGACATCTTCTACATCGACCCCACGACAGCGACTGGACGAACTGCTCGTCCAGCGCGGCCTGTTTGCCAGTCGCTCGCGTGCCCGCGATGCGATTGCGCGCGGCGCTGTCCGTGTCGCGGGTGACGCGGTGACAAAGCCGGGACAGCCGGTGCGCGGTGATGCCGATATCGTCGTCGATGATCCCGCGCAGGCCTACGTCTCGCGCGCCGCGCTCAAGCTGATCGCCGGCCTCGACGCCTTCGGGTTTGATCCGACGGGAACGCTGGCGCTGGATATCGGCGCGTCGACGGGCGGCTTCACGCAGGTGCTGCTGGAACGCGGCGCGGTGCATGTTCTGGCGGTCGATGTCGGCCACGGCCAGATGGACGCGCGTGTGGCCGCCGACCCCCGCGTCACGTCGCTGGAAAAGCGCAATGCGCGGGAGCTGACGCTGGAGCATCTGGACGGACGCCGGCCTGATTTCGTGGTGTCGGATGTCAGCTTCATTTCGCTGAAGCTGGCGCTGCCGCCAGCGTTGGAGTTGGCCACGCAAGGCGCGCGCTGCGTGCTTCTGGTCAAGCCGCAGTTCGAGGCCGGGCGCGAGGCGATTGGCAAGGGCGGCCTGTTGCGCGATCCTGCCGATGGTCCGCGCATTGCCGGGGAGCTGCGCGACTGGCTGGAGACTCAGCCGGGCTGGCGCGCACTCGGCGTCGTGCCGTCCCCGCTCGAGGGCGGCGACGGCAACAAGGAATTCCTTCTCGCAGGTGTAAAAGACAAATGAGTACCGTTCTGACGATTGCAAGGCTGGGCGCGCAGGGTGACGGCATCGCCGACACGCCGAAAGGCCCGGTCTTCGTGCCGTTTGCGCTGCCGGGAGAACGCGTCAACGTTGCCGCCGACGACAAGAAGGCCGATCTGGTGGCGGTGCTGGACGCGTCGCCGCTGCGTATCGCGCCGGTGTGCAAGCACTTTGGCGATTGCGGCGGCTGCGCCATGCAGCATCTGGAAGAAAGCGCCTACCGTGCCTGGAAACGCGACAAGCTGATCGAGGCGCTGAAGGCCAAGGGCATCGACACGCCGGTGGATGAGCTGGTGTCGTGCGAGCCGCTGTCGCGCCGCCGCGCCGCGCTGACGGCGCGCAAGACGGAGCACGGCGTGCTGCTCGGCTTCAACGCGGCGCTGTCGCATCGCATCGTCGACATGGAGGAATGCCACGTCCTGCTGCCGTCCATCGTCGAGAAGCTCAACCTGCTGCGCGCACTGGCGATGCTGGTCGGGCGTACCCCGACGCCGTTCCGGATGGGTGTGACGCAAACCGCCTCCGGGCTCGACGTCGCGTTCGAAGATTCCGGCAACCTGGAAGGCAAGCCACGGCAGGCAGCCGTCGACTTCGCCATGCGCAACGGTTTTGCGCGCGTGTCGGTGGATGGCGAGATTCTTGTCGAGCCGAAGAAGCCGCTGGTGATGGTGGAGGATATCGCCGTGCCGACGCCGCCCGGTGCGTTCCTGCAGGCGGTGGAATCTGCCGAAGCGGTGATGGCCGAACTGGTGACGACGCATCTGAAGAAAGCCAAGCGCGTCGTCGATCTGTTTTCCGGCGTTGGAACCTTTGCGCTGCGCCTGGCGCGCAACAGCGAGGTTCACGCGGTGGAGGGCGATGGGCCGGCTTTGGCGAGCCTCGACCGCGCCTTTCGCTCGACGGCGGGCCGGCTGAAGCGGGTCACCGTCGAAAAGCGCGATCTGATGGTGCGTCCGATGACCTACAAGGAACTCGACGCGGCATTCGAGGGCTCCCCCTTCGACGGCGTCGCCTTTGACCCGCCGCGCGCCGGCGCGGAGGATCAGGCCAAGCATCTGGCGCGCAGTCATGTTCGCTACATTGCCGCCGTGTCGTGCAACCCGGTGACGCTGGCGCGCGACCTGCGCATTCTGATCGACGGCGGCTACACGCTGAAGCGGGTGGTGCCGATCGACCAGTTCCTGTGGTCGCCGCATCTGGAAGCTGTGGCGCTGCTGGAAAAGCCGCGCAAGCGCAAATAGCTACGCCAAAAGCCTGTCGATGAAGGCCGGGACGATCTCTGTCGCCCGGCCAGTGATGCGTTCATCGAAGGCGCTGGTGTTGTCGGTCTCTTCGAGATTGAGTTCGACGGTGCGCGCGCCGGCGTGGCGTGCTTCGTTGACGAATTCGGCAGCCGGGTAGACCTGGCCCGAGGTGCCGATGGCGATGAACAGTGCGGCTTTGCTCAGCGCGCGGTAGATCGTGTCCATCTGGTAGGGCATTTCGCCGAACCAGACGATGTCCGGCCGCATCTGGCCGATGGTCTGGCACGACAGGCACTGTGAATTGATCGTCATGTCGCCGCGCCACGGGCTGCGCATCCCGCACGCGCCGCACAGCGCCGAGTTCAGCTCGCCGTGCATGTGCAGGAGTTTGCGCGAGCCCGCCGCCTCGTGCAGGTCATCGACATTCTGCGTCACCAGCAGGAACTCGCCCTCGAGCGCGCTTTCGAGACGCGCCAGCGCATGGTGCGCGGCGTTGGGGCGGATATCGGCCAGCGCGCGCCGGCGCTTGTTGTAGAAGTTGAGCACGCGCGCCGGATGGTGGGCGTAGCCTTCCGGCGTGGCGTAGTCGCGCCAATCGTATTTCGCCCAGATGCCATCCTTGTCGCGAAAGCTGGCGATGCCTGATTCGACCGAGATGCCGGCACCGGTCAGGATGACGATGGAAGACGGACGGGACATCAGTTCAGCTTTGGGTGCCGCCGACCGTCATCTTGTCCATGCGCAGATGTGGCTGGCCGACGCCGACCGGAACGCCCTGACCGGCCTTGCCGCACATGCCGATGCCGTTGTCGAGCTGCATGTCGTTGCCGATCATGCTGATCCGGTGCATCGCGTCGGGGCCATTGCCGATCAGCATCGCGCCCTTGATCGGATAGGTCACTTTGCCGTTTTCGATCATGTAGGCCTCGGTGCAGCCGAAGACGAATTTGCCGCTGGTGATGTCGACCTGTCCGCCGCCGAACGACACCGCATAGATGCCGTTCTTCACCGACGAGATGATCTCCTCTGGGGAATAGCCGCCTTCGGTCATGTAGGTGTTGGTCATGCGCGGCATTGGCGCATGGGCATAGGATTCGCGCCGTCCGTTGCCGGTCGGGGCCATGCCCATCAGCCGGGCGTTCTGGCGATCCTGCATGTAGTTGACCAGCTTGCCGTCCTCGATCAGCACCGTGCGATTGGTCGCCGTGCCTTCGTCGTCGATGGTCAGCGAGCCGCGCCGCTCGGCGATGGTGCCGTCATCGACCACGGTGACGCCCTTGGCCGCGACCTGCTGGCCGATCATGCCGGAGAACGCCGAGGTGTTCTTGCGGTTGAAGTCGCCCTCCAGTCCATGCCCGACAGCCTCGTGCAGCATCACGCCCGGCCAGCCGGACGACAGCACGATGTCGAAGGTGCCGGCGGGCGCCGGGGCGGCGTCGAGATTGACCAATGCCTGGCGCAGCGCTTCTTCGGATGCGTGCTTCCATGAATCTTCGGCGAGGAACTCGCCGAACGCCTTGCGTCCGCCCGCGCCGAACGAACCCGTCTCCTGCCGGTCGCCATCGCCGACCACCACCGAGACGTTGAAACGGACCAGTGGCCGGATGTCGCGCATTACCTGTCCGTCGGCGCGCAGGATCTCGACATGCTGCCAAGAGGCTGCGAGCGATGCCGTGACCTGGCGCACGCGCGGATCGCGGGCGCGCAGCCAGGCGTCGATGTCCTGCAGCAGTTTTGCCTTTACGTCGAAGGCGGGTTCGGCAATCGGATTGTCTTCGCCGTACAGTTTCCGGTTGGTGCCGGCGGGGGAGGCGGCCATCACGCCGGTATAGCCGGACTTGACGGAGGACACCGCATTGGCCGCACGCAGCAGGGCGGCTTCCGTCAACTCGCCGGCATGGGCATAGCCCATCGCTTCGCCCGCCACCGCGCGCAGGCCAAAGCCGCGATCGGTGTTGAAGTTGGCGGTCTTCAGCCGGCCATTGTCAAAGACGAGCGCTTCGCCTTCGCGATGCTCGACGAACAATTCGCCATCGTCGGTGCCCTGAATGGTGTTCGAAACGATCTTGCGGAGTTCGGCCTCGGAGACATCGAACTGTTCAAGAAGTCTGGCCGCCATGTCGTCGCTCCACGTTCATCAATTTGTCGTTGCGCGTATATAGTCGCGGTTGTCGCAACTTGCACGACCGGCGGCCAGACGAATTTCCGGAGAGTGGATTTGTACGCGCGAGCTGCGGCTCAGGGCAGGGCGTCGAAGCCTGCCGCAAAGCCGTTCAGGTCGACTGGAATGCCGATGCCTTCTTCCGGGGTCTGGAAGACGATGAACGTGGCGGCCTGTCCGTTGCGGAAGGTATCGAGCAGCGGCTGTTCGAGAATGACTTCGGCGTAGCAGCCGTCCTGGAAGCAACGGACGAAATAGGCGCGGCCGATGTCGTTGCCATCGACGTTGAGGCCGAGGCCGTTGGGCAGCAGCACGCCGAGCGGTGCCAGCACGCGCAGGATCTCAGCCTTGTTGTCTGCCGTGCGCAGCACCACCACCGACAGGCCGACTTCGGGCCGGTCCTCGGCGATGACATTCTGCATCAGCGCGCATTGTTCGTTGGTCGCGCCGCCGGGCGTGTCGCAGATGACCGACCATGCGCCATGCGTCGCGCGCACCGTGCCGCCCTGTTGCGCGCTTGCGGGGAAGCTCAGGAGAAGGGCACCGGCAATAGCTGCGAGCGACGAAATCCAGCGAAAAGCCATGGTGCAATCCGTTCTTTGTTTCTGCGATCCATTGATTCTCCCTGATATCTGCAGCCGTGGCAACAGAATGCAAGAGTCTGCGGGCCGTGATTTCCGTTTTCGAGGCGCGAAAGCGGGACAGGGCTTCAATAAATCGACCAGTTTCACCCAATTAACCCGACGAATCAGGTTTGACCAGTTTTCCCGCGCCTGTGGGGTCTTTGCCCGGCGGGCCCGGAACCCTGTATGCACAGCTCGCTCGGGTGCCGTGGAATTTCGTATAAATTGAGCAAAATCAAGGCGTCTGGGGCGGCTTGATGCCAGTCGCGCGCAAAAATGCCGCACATCAGGGTGCATGCCTTTCTTGCGGTTGATATGAGAGTATGGTTTGAACGCGCGTTGAAGGTCGGAGTTCGCGCTCCGGCACGCATTGATTTTCGTCGAGACGTTCGACCGGGGAGATGAAGAGGGTTATGAAGAAGTTCCTTGCGAGCATGGGCGCTCTACCGCTGGTCCTTGCTGCCACAGGAATGGCGGCTGCGGATCAGCCGACTCCTTGGCAGACTGGTTTTCAGCCGGCTGCGACCGACATTATGGCTGAGATCGCCTGGTTTGAGCGCTACACCCTGTATTTCATCATTCCCGTCACCGTTTTGGTGCTGGTATTGTTGGCCTGGTGCATCGTTCGCTATCGCGCCAGCAGAAATCCGGTTCCGTCGCGCACCAGCCATAACACGATGATCGAAGTCATCTGGACCATCGGTCCGGTGATTGCGCTTCTGTTCATCGCCGTGCCGTCGTTCCAGCTCTTGACCTCGCAGTACACGCCGCCGGACGAGCCTTCCATGACGATCAAGGCGACCGGTCTTCAGTGGAACTGGGAATACGAGTACCAGGATGAAGAGCCGCTGACGTTCTCGTCGTTCCTTCTGCGTGACGAAGATCGCGAAGGTGCCGGCAAGCAGGATCACGCCGAATATCCGCGCCTTCTGGCTGTGGACAATGAAATCGTCGTGCCGGTGGACACCACCGTGCGCGTGCTGATCACTGCCGGCGACGTCATCCACGCATTTGCCATGCCGTCGTTCGGCATCAAGGTCGACGCCGTGCCGGGTCGCATCAGCGAGACCTTCTTCAAGGCGCAGCGCGAAGGCCTGTTCTACGGCCAGTGCTCTGAGCTTTGCGGCAAGGATCATGCGTTCATGCCGATTGCCGTTCGGGTGGTCAGCCAGGAGCGTTATGATACGTGGCGCACCCAGGCGCAGGCCAATTTGGATGAAGCCAACAAGGCTCTCGTTGCTTCCATCCGGGGGCAGGATTTGAATGTAGCGGACGCCGGCAACTAAGCCTTGCGTAAAATACAAGAAGAGACGGAGCGGGAAAATATGGCAGGCGCTGCAGCTCACGACGCCCACGACGACCACAAGCCGACCGGGTGGACGCGTTGGGTGTATTCGACCAACCACAAGGATATCGGCACGCTGTACCTGATCTTCGCGATTATCGCGGGTCTGATCGGTGGCGGCATGTCGGTGATGATGCGCTGGGAGCTGGCTGAGCCCGGCATCCAGGTATTCCATGGCCTTGCGTCCATGGTGTACGGTTTTGAAGGCGATGCCGCCATCGACGGTGGCAAGCAGCTTTTCAACGTGTTCACGACCGGCCACGCGCTGATCATGATCTTCTTCATGGTCATGCCGGCGCTGATCGGCGGTTTCGCTAACTGGATGGTGCCGATCATGATCGGTGCGCCGGACATGGCGTTTCCGCGCATGAACAACATCTCGTTCTGGCTTCTCCCGCCAGCCTTCATTCTGCTGCTGATCTCGTTCTTCATGCCGGGACCTGCAGGTGGATTTGGCTCGGGCGGCGGCTGGACGCTGTATCCGCCGCTGTCGACGGCCGGCACGCCCGGACCTGCGGTTGATTTCGTCATCCTGTCGCTTCACATCGCTGGTGCGTCGTCGATCCTGGGTGCGATCAACTTCATCACCACGATCTTCAACATGCGCGCTCCGGGCATGACGCTGCACAAGATGCCGCTCTATGCCTGGTCGGTGCTGATCACGGCGTTCCTGCTGTTGCTGTCGCTGCCGGTTCTGGCGGGTGGCATCACCATGCTGCTGACCGACCGCAACTTCGGCACCGCATTCTTTGCGCCTGAAGGTGGTGGTGATCCGGTTCTGTTCCAGCATCTGTTCTGGTTCTTCGGTCACCCTGAAGTGTACATCCTGATCCTGCCGGGCTTCGGCATCGTCAGCCACATCGTGTCGACCTTCTCGCGCAAGCCGATCTTCGGTTACCTCGGCATGGTCTACGCCATGGTGGCGATTGGTGCGGTCGGCTTCATCGTCTGGGCTCACCACATGTACACGAGCGGCATCTCGCTCGACACGCAGCGTTACTTCGTGTTCGCGACGATGGTGATCGCGGTCCCGACGGGTGTGAAGATCTTCTCGTGGATCGCCACCATGTGGGGCGGCTCCATCTCGATGCGCACTCCGATGCTGTGGGCGATCGGCTTCATCTTCCTGTTCACCGTTGGTGGCATGACAGGTGTGCAGCTCGCCAACGCTGGCCTCGACCGTTCGCTGCACGACACCTACTACGTCGT
>JBEBXE010000120.1:0-8757 GCA_040391705.1 Aerobium aerolatum | reverse complement strand
GGCTTTCTACAGAAGCTTGTCCAGCGTGATTGGAAGATCGCGAATCCGTTTGCCGGTTGCGTTGTAGATCGCGTTGGCGATCGCGGCGGCGACGCCGGTGATGCCGATCTCACCGATACCGTGTGCCCCAAGCGGCGTGTGTGGATCAGGCGCATCGGTCCAGATGACATCGATCTGCGGCACGTCGAGATGCACCGGCACGTGATAGTCGGCGAGGCTGGGGTTCATCACCCGACCCGTCCGCTCGTCGAACAACGTTTCCTCGGTCAGCGCCATGCCGAGCCCCATGATGATGCCACCGCGAAACTGACTTGCGGCGGTCTTGGGGTTGAGAATCCGTCCGCAGTCGAACGAGCCCAGCAGCCGCCGCACCCGGGCTTCGCCGGTGACTGCATTGACCGCCACTTCGGCAAATTGGGCACCGTAGGAGTGCATGGAGTATTTGAGCGTCTCCAGCGGCAGGGAAGCGGTTTCCTCAACCTCCAGATGGTCGCGCCGGGCGCGTGACAAAATCGACGCATAGGTCTCGTGCTGTGACGGATTGTCTGTCCTGGCGAGGCCGGATTCCCGTGCAATCACCTCGCTGGCGTTGAGACCGGCCAGCGGGCTGTCGTTGCCCGCAAGCTTGAGCAGTTCCTCGACCAGCGCCTCGGCTGCCGTCGCGACGGCAGCAAGCGTGCCGGCGGTCTGCGACGAGCCACCGGCGATCGCGCCGGCCGGAAGACTGCTGTCGCCATATTCAAACGTGACGTGTTCGAGCGGCAGGCCCAACCTGTCGGCGGCATGCTGCGCCTGCACCGTCGCGGTTCCCATGCCCATCTCGTGACCTGCCGTGGACACGGTGACGTGGCCATCCGCATCCAGGCGGAGGCGCGCGGCGACGCCTGGCATCCGGTAGTAAGGATAGGTTGCCGTGGCAACGCCCATCCCGATCATCCATTCGCCCTCGCGCCGGCTGCCGGGCCGGGTGTTGCGCTTGTCCCAGCCGAACCGTTCGGCACCATCTGCATAGGCGCGCAGCAGATGTCGTGACGAGAAGGCGTTGCCGCTGGTCGGGTCCTTGTCGGGTTCGTTGCGAGCGCGCAGTTCGATCGGATCAATCGCCAGCTGCTCGGCAAGCTCATCGATGGCGCTTTCCAGCGCGAATGTGCCGACGGATTCGCCCGGCGCGCGCATGAAGGTGTTGGCGAGCATATCCATCTCGGCGATTTTCTGCTCGAGCCGGAATGTTTGCGCCGAATAAAGATGCCGCGCGGGAAAGGTGAACTGTTCGGGACAGTTGTTGTGGGTCGTCATCGCCACGACGCCCTCGTGGATGAGAGCGGTGAATTTGCCCTCGGTATTGGCACCAAGGGCGACGCGCTGCTCCGTCAGCGTCCGCCCCCCGATCAGGCGGTAGACGCCTTCGCGGCTCAGCGTCAGCCGCACGGGACGCCCCGCCAGCTTCGACGCGGCGGCGGCCAGGAATTGGTGGTTCCAAAGGCCCTTGCCGCCAAAGCCGCCGCCAACAAACGGCGAGAGGACGCGAACCTGCCCGGGTTCCAGCCCGAAGACAGCCGCGACGGTCGACGCGGTCCCGTTCAGCATCTGGGTCGCGTCATGCAGGATCAGCGTGTCGCCATCCCAGCGCACGGTTGCTGCGTGAAGCTCGATCGCGTTGTGATTGTAGCGCGGCGTCGTGTAGCGCGCATCGACCCGGAACGGGGCTGCTGACAGTGCCCTTTCGGCGTCGCCGATCTCAAGGAGTGGGGGCTCACCCAGGATTGAACCGGGATGATGGGCCTTTTGCCGGGCTACCGCAAAGGCGGTGACAGCGTGGTCGCGATCGTAGGTCACGGCGACCAGCGTGGCGGCGTGGTCGGCCTGTTCCTGGGTTTCTCCCAAAACCAGCGCGACGGCCTGACCATTCCAGTGAATGGTGTCGTCCTGCATGATCGGCAGATTGCTGCCTGTGGCCCCGCCTTCGAGGAAGGCCTTGGGCCTGTTCAGCCGCGGCGCGTTGCGATGTGTCATGACCAGGACAATCCCTGGCGCTGCCTCCGCTGCCGTCGTGTCGAGCATTGCGATCCGCCCACGCGGAATCGTCGAATGAACCAGCGCCCCGTAAAGCAGGCCGTCCATCGGCACTTCGGCGACAAACCTTGCCTGGCCGGTGACCTTCAGCATGCCGTCGAGCCGGGAGATCGGTTCGCCGATGAGCCCGTGCTTGCCATGCAGCGGCTTGGGCTTTGCACCGGGCAGAAGCGCGTCGGGTACGTAACGCAGCGCGGTCTTGGCGATCGTCAGGAGCGTCATGCGGTCACTCCTGCCAGATCGGCAACCACGGCGACAAGGGTACGCCTGGCCAAGTCGATCTTGAAGCCATTGTCGCGCAACGGCACTGCATCCGCGAGTTCCGCCTCGGCTGCGGCGCGGATCGCGGTTGCGGTTGGCCGCTCGCCGCGAAGCGCAGCCTCTGCCTTTGTCGCCCGCCACGGTTTGTGCGCCACCCCGCCCAGCGCGAGCCTGATGTCGCGGATACGGCCGTCGTCGCCGATATCGAGCGCCGCCGCCACGGAGACCAGCGCGAAGGCGTAGCTCGAGCGATCCCGAACCTTGCGATAGGTTGAGCGTCTGGCGAATGACAGCTGCGGCAAGACCACCGAGGTGATCAGGTCGCCGGGCTCAAGCATCGTGTCGCGCTCTGGCGCATCTCCGGGCAGCCGGTGCAAGTCGGCAAAAGCGATGACGCGACGGCCACTTGGCCCGTCAATCTCGACAGAGGCATCGAGTGCTGCAAGCGCCACACACATGTCCGAGGGATGGGTTGCGACGCAAGCAGGCGACGCGCCGAGGATGGCATGCATGCGATTGAACCCGCCTATTGCGTCGCATCCGGTACCGGGTGCTCGCTTGTTGCAGGCTGCCGCAGTATCGTAAAAATAAGCGCAGCGGGTACGCTGGAGAATGTTGCCGCCGACCGTCGCCATGTTGCGGATCTGCGCCGACGCGCCTGCCAGGATCGCGCGCGCAAGGACAGGATATCGCGTCCGCACCCGCATATCCGTCGCAAGCGCGGTGTTTTTGACCCCTGCCCCAATCCTCAGGCCACCCGTTTCGGTTTCAACGATGGCCGTCGACAGGTCGGTGACGTCGATGAGCGCATTGGGCTGCGCAATCCCCTCGCGCATCAGGTCGACGAGATTGGTGCCGCCGCCAAGATACATGGCGCCAGCAAGGGCGCCCTCCCCGACCGCGATGGCGGCGTCGGTCGCGCGCGAATAGCTGAAGGGGGTCATGCCGGCTCCTTGGCGAACGTCTCGGCAATCGCCGCGACAATGCCGTTATGGGCACCACAGCGGCACAGATTGCCGCTCATGCGTTCGCGCACTTCGTCACGGTCGAGCCGCATCGTCTCGGCAGCGAGATCGGCAGTGACGTTGCTCGGCACCCCACGCGCCACCTCGCCAGCCATGCCGATTGCCGAGCAAAGCTGGCCCGGTGTGCAATAGCCGCACTGAAAGCCGTCGTGCTCGATAAAGGCGCGTTGAAGCGGATGGAGTGTATCGCCGTCTGCCAGGCCCTCGACGGTGGTGATCGAACGGCCCTGATACTGCACCGCCAGAGCCAGGCAGCTGTTGATCCGAGTACCGTCGACAAGCACCGTGCACGCGCCGCATGCCCCCTGATCGCACCCCTTCTTCGAGCCGGTCAGTCCAAGATGGTCGCGCAGGAGATCGAGAAGAGAGGTCCGCACATCGACTTCGGTCTCCACCGCCTTGCCGTTGATCGTAAAGCGCATCGTCGTCCTCGTCGGGTCAGCCCGATATTGCGGGTGTCCCCACGAGAACTAGATTGGCCGAGATCTCTTTCAACCCCTGCGCGACAAATCAATGGAACCCGCTTTCGCTGCGGTTTTGTCAGTTCCGTCCGACTCTGATCACGCGCTTGCCGAAGTTTTCGCCCTTGAGAAGGCCGATGAAGGCTGCCGGGGCGTTTTCGAGACCGTCGATGATTTCCTCGCGGTATTTGATCTTGCCGCTTTGGACCCAGCCGCGCATTTCCTGCGCGAATTCGGGGTAGAGGTGGCCGAAAGAGTCGAAGATGATGAAGCCCTGCATCCTGATCTTCTTGCGCAGGATCTGGCCCATCAGCCAGTTCATCCGGTCCGGGCCTTCGGGCAAGTTCGTTGCGTTGTATTGCGACACCAGCCCGCAGACCGGCACGCGGGCATGCGGGTTCAGAAGCGGGATGACGGCATCCAGCACCTTGCCGCCGACATTCTCGAAATAGACGTCGATGCCGTTGGGGCTGGCGGCGGCCAGTTGCGCCGCAAAATCGGGGGCCTTGTGGTCGATGCAGGCATCAAACCCCAGTTCGTTCACCGCATAGGCGCATTTGTCCGGCCCGCCGGCAATGCCGACCACACGGCACTCCAGGAGCTTGCCGATCTGCCCGACTGTCGCGCCGACCGGACCGGTCGCCGCAGCCACGGCGATCGTCTCGCCTGGCTTGGGCGCGCCGATCTGCTTCAGACCTGCCCAGGCGGTAAAGCCAGGCATGCCCAAAATGCCAAGCGCCCACGAGGGGTTTTCCGGCGACTGGCCAAGGTTGGCCACGCCCGTGCCATCCGAAACCGCATAGTCCTGCCAGCCATTGAAGCTGAGCACGTAGTCGCCCGGCGCAAACCCGGCGACGTTCGAGCTGACGACCTGCGCGACGGTCCCGCCGACCATCACCCCGCCGATTTCGACGGACGCAGCGTATGACGGCGCATCGCTCATGCGGCCGCGCATATAGGGATCGAGCGAAAGATATTCGGTACGCAGCAGCATCTCGCCCGCGGCAGGCACGGGCACGGGGCTCTCGATCAATGTCAGCGTCGACGCGGTGGGCTCGCCCTTCGGACGCTGGGCAAGGATCAACTGGCGATTGGTCGTGGCGGTTTGTGTCATGGGATTCTGCTTTCTAAGTGCGGTTGGACGAACGCGGCGGCTGTCCGTTCATTGCTTTCGGAATATCAGCGACAGATTGTTTGCGGGCATCTCGTGGATTTCTGGCGCGCCGAAGCCGTGCGACATGGCGCAGCGCGTGACATCCTCGACAGTGCGCAAGCCCCATTCCGGGTTGCGCGCGCGCAGCTGACTGTCGAACGCTTCGTTGCTGGGGGACGTCGGCACGGCATTCTGCCGATAGGGGCCGTAAAGAAACAGGATGCCATCGTGGCCGAGGACGGTTCCGGCGCCACGCATAAGTCCCTCGGTCGCAGACCACGGCGCGATGTGAATCATGTTGAGGCAAATGACGGCCTGCGCGGCCTCTGTCGGCCATGGCAGTTCCGTCACATCAAGGGGGAGCGGCGCGCGAATATTTGGCAGCGCTTCCGCCGCCATCCACTGCCTGATCCATTGAAGCGACGGCGCATCGCGTTCGCTGGGCTGCCATATCAGGCCCGGCATCTCGCGCGCAAAATGAACCACGTGTTGCCCGGTGCCGCTGCTGATCTCGAGCACGGTGCCGTGATCCGGCAGGACGCGTTTCAGGAGATCGGCGATCGGGCCTTTGTTGCGTTCGGCCGACGGGCTGACAGGGCGATTGTCCGGAGAGACGTCGAGTTTTTCGTTTCGCAAATCGGCTTCCTCCCACAACTGATGGCCCCCAACAGTGTGTGCGCCAAAAAAGCCGAACCGTCCATGTCGGCAAGACGTTTGCGGGCGTGGGCGGATTGCCCCCCCTCCCCTCCCCCGGCCGCGTAAACATGGGGGCCGTTGCCGGGAGGCAGCGGCAACAGTGGTATCGAAACCGGGTTGCGATCTGGGTGAGTCGCTGCGATTCTTGCAGAGCGCTGTGGTATTGGCGCAGAAGCAGGCAGGTGCGCGCCGTGTCTCCCCCGGATTCATCGGGGGCTGCGTAATCCGTGGTCCGATATAGGCCTCAGCCTAAGTACCGGAAAAAACACGGAAATTAACCTTTCTTAAGATAGATATATCAAAAGCCAATCATCCCGGTTAGGAATTCGTTAACCATTAAACCCTTGCAAGTGAAGGCATATTCGGTAACGTCACGGAAAAATAGCAATACGCGCTAATTAACCGTGACGAGAGCTTAGACCGTGAGCAAGGCAATTGCGATTTCCAGAAATGATCGACCCTCGGTCGATGTCACTATCGGAGAGCATGCCGATCAACTGAGCTCTCAGCTGCAGGCCATGAGCGAGGCGCTGTTTCCGCCGACGTCGCGGAAAACCCTGCGCAAATTCACATCCGGCGAAGCGGCTCGCCTGATGAAGATATCTGATTCCACGCTGCGCAAGATGACGTTGGCGGGCGAAGGTCCGCAGCCTGAATTGGCCAGCAACGGCCGCCGTTTCTATACGCTTGGCCAGATCAATGAAATTCGGCAGATGCTTGCCGGAAGCGCGCGCGGTCGCGAGAGCATCGACTTTGTGCCCCATCGGCGCGCGACGGAACATCTGCAGGTCATCGCGGTGACCAATTTCAAAGGCGGCTCCGGCAAGACGACGACCTCGGCGCATCTGGCGCAGTATCTCGCATTGCAAGGCTACCGCGTTCTTGCCGTCGACCTCGACCCGCAAGCCAGCCTGTCGGCGCTGATGGGGGTTCTGCCGGAAACGGACGTCGGGGCCAATGAAACGCTTTACGCGGCCATCCGCTACGATGCAGCGAAACGCCCTCTGAAAGAGGTCATTCGGCCGACATATTTTGACGGGCTGCATCTGGTGCCGGGTAATCTCGAGCTGATGGAGTTTGAGCATACGACGCCCAAAGCCCTGGCGGATCGTCTCGGTCGTGAAGGCCTGTTCTTCACCCGGATCGCGCAGGCCTTCGACGAGGTCGCCGACGATTACGATATCGTCGTTATCGACTGCCCTCCCCAGCTCGGATTTTTGACCCTGAGTGGTCTGTGTGCCGCAACCGCGATGGTCGTCACGGTGCATCCGCAAATGCTGGACGTCGCGTCGATGAGCCAGTTCCTGTTGATGACGCGAGACCTGCTGGGCGTGGTCCGCGAGGCCGGAGGAAATCTGCAATACGATTTCGTCCGCTATCTGCTGACGCGGTTTGAGCCGCAGGATGCCCCCCAGACCAAGGTTGCGGCGCTGCTTCGCAATATGTTCGACGACCATGTGCTGACAAACCCGATGGTGAAATCCGCCGCGGTTTCGGATGCCGGACTGACCAAGCAGACTCTCTATGAGATCGGGCGTGAGAACCTGACGCGATCCACCTATGACCGAGCGATGGAATCGCTGGATGCGGTCAATGCCGAAATCGAGGCGCTGATCAAGACTGCGTGGGGGCGGGCATGACGCGCTTTCGGCACACCGGCGCTGCGCTGTTGGGAGCTCCCAACAGGACATATCAGCCAGGCCCCTGCCCCGTTGTTCCTGACCCATTTGTCCGCCTGCGCTCCCGTGCAGCAGCCGGCATGCGCGTCGTGTTGGGAGCTCCCAACAAGAGCGGCGTTGTCGACATCGGGACGGATACACGCCTCAACACGCAAGGACCTTCGCTATGAGCCGCAAGGATGCGATCGACTCGCTGTTTCTCAAGAAGCCGGTCGCGAGTGAGCCGGTATCCGCCGAGAAGGCCGCTGCGCGCGTGCGCACAGGGGCGATTTCAGCGATGGGCTCGTCGCTTCAGGAAATGGCCGAAGGTGCCAAGGCAGCAGCGAAACTCCAGGAGCAATTGGCGTCCGGCGAAGCTGTGGTCGCGCTGGATCCAGCAAAGATCGAAGGCTCGACGATTGCCGACCGGCTGCCTGCGGATAACGATCCGAGCTTTGACCAGCTCGTTGCCAGCATTCTGGAAAACGGGCAGCAAGTACCCATTCTCGTGCGCCCGCATCCCCATGTCACCGACCGATATCAGATCGCCTATGGACGCCGACGGCTGAGAGCCGCGGCGAAGTTGGGGCTGCAGGTGAGGGCGATCGTTCAGACCCTCACGGACGATGAGCTGGTCGTGGCGCAGGGGCGTGAAAACCTTGATCGCGCCGACCTGTCGTTCATCGAGAAGGCATTTTTCGCCCGGCGGCTTGAAGACGCTGGCTTCGATCGTGCAACGATCATCGCGGCGCTGGCGACCGACAAGTCGGACCTCAGCCGCTACATTTCCGTCGCCCGGAGCATTCCGGAAAACCTGGCGGCAAAGATTGGCCCGGCTGGCAAAGCGGGGCGCGCCCGTTGGGCGACGTTGGCGGAAGGGCTGACACGTCCGAAGGCGATGGAAGGCGTCACCGCAGCTCTTGCGTCAGACGCTTTCCGCGACGCCGACAGCGATGCGCGCTTTCTCCAGATATTCGAGGCGGTGGCCAAATCTCCGGCCAGACCTGCGAAGAAACTGGAAATCTGGGGCACCCCGAGGGGAAAGACGGCGGCGCGCATCGAGCAGGATGCGCGACGAACCGCGCTGATCTTTGATGAAAGGGAGGTCCCGGCATTCGGACAATTTGTCGTCGAACAGCTGGACGAGCTCTACAACCAGTTTCTTGAAATCAGCAAAGGAGGCGGAGCCAATCAGAAGTGAGGCCATCTTGACCAACACGCTTCGCAACTTGGGAGCAGTCGACTAAACGCAAAAGAAAAAGGCCCCCAAAACGATGTCTGGAAGCCTTCTCTGTAGTCTCGCAACTCGGAGAATCGCATTTCCCAGAATCATCGTCAAGTGCTGAACGCATCCAGCGCCCTTGGTGAGCCAATATCTTTTGCCTAACGATAGGTAAAAGAGCATGGAAACGCATATCTCAACGACGCCC
>JBEBXE010000119.1:0-8922 GCA_040391705.1 Aerobium aerolatum | reverse complement strand
CGTTGCGGATGCCGAGATCGGTCAGGCGGATGATCGGCGGCAGCGCGAAGATGATCGTGGCGATGATCCCCGGCACGACGCCGACACCAAACAGCATCACGATCGGCACCAGATACACGAACGACGGAATCGTCTGCATGATGTCGAGGATCGGCCGCAGGATCGCACGGAACACAGTGCTGCGTGCAGCGGCGATGCCCAGCGGAATACCGATGACGACGCAGAAGAACACGGCCGTCACCACCATCGAAAGCGTGGTCATCGTCTCCGACCACAGCCCGATCATGTCGATGAACGCCAGCGCGATCAGCGTGAACAGGGCAACACCACGGCCCGCGATCCGCCACGCGACCAAGGCCAGCGCCAGCGTGAACACGATCATCGGCGTTGCATTCAAAAATGCCGACAAGCCGTTGAGAACCTGCGTTATCGGCCACTGCATCGAGCGAAACATCGGCCGGAAGTTCGGCACCAGCCAGTCACGCACCAACGTATTGACCCAGCCGGCGAACGGAAGCGTCAGAAGATCACCAGGGCTCCACATACTCATGCCCTCCCGCTTGCAAGCTGCGTGAACACGGCACTCGGCTGCACCACAGCGGCCAGATGGCCGGGACTGTCGCTCAACGCGATCGGCAGGCCGCGTTCGGCCAGCGGATAGAGATCGAACAACCGCGTGCCCGGCGTCGCCACCGGATAGTCACGCAGGATGGCTTCTTTCAACGGACGCCCGGCACGCAGCGCGGCATTGACGTCGCGATACGTCACCAGCCCCGCCAGCTTGCCGTCCTCCAGCACGTGAACGGCATCGACGCCGCCTTCTTCCATCAGCGCCAGCGCCGCTTTGGCATCGACGGTTTCGGCGTCGATGGCGTTGGCAGGGGTGGCGATGCTGTTGGCCAGAAACACCAGCGAGCGATCGATGTCTTTCGTGAATGCCGACACGTAATCATTGGCCGGCTTGCCGACGATTTCCTCGGCGGTGCCGGTCTGCACGATCGAGCCGCCGCGCATGATGGCAATGGTGTTGCCCAGCGTCAGCGCTTCACTGAGATCGTGCGTGATAAAGACGATGGTCTTTTTCAGCGACCGCTGCAGTTCCAGCAGTTCCTGCTGCATGTCGCCGCGAATGAGCGGGTCCAATGCACTGAACGGCTCATCCATGAGAAGGATTTCCGGCTCCGACGCCAACCCTCTCGCAAGACCCACACGCTGCTGCATGCCGCCGGACAGCTCGTCCGGATAGCTGTCGGCCCGCGCACCCAGCCCAACCTGTTCGAGGGCGGCCTGCGCACGTTCGCGCCGTTCAGCGGCGCTGACGCCACGGATTTTCAGCCCGAAAGCAACATTTTCAACAACGGTCTTGTGCGGAAACAAGGCGAAGTGCTGGAACACCATCGCAACTTTCTCACGACGAACCTGACGGAGCTGTTCGTCAGAACAACTGGCAACGTCAACGCCATCTATAAGAATTTCTCCGGAGGTCGGCTTGATAAGCCCATTGATCATCCGGACCAGAGTCGACTTTCCCGAACCGGAAAGTCCCATAACCACGAAAATCTCGCCTTCAGCGACGCGGAAATCTACTTGCTGCACACCAACGGTTTGTCCGGTGGCCTTGAATATCTGGTCTTTTGTCTTGCCTTGATCGAGTAGCGCCAACGCCCCATCGGGATCGTCGCCAAAGATCTTGTACAGTTTATTTGCTTGTATCTTATGGCCCATGAATAATTTCCATGGATTCAAATATAACAGCCAATAATTGACCACAATTGAACCCAAATATGCTCCTGTGTATCCTCCACCTCAAAAGCCGAATATCTAAAGACAATACTCGAAACCCCTCCGCCGAGGCACCAAATGACTCCAAAGGTATTGGCTTTATACGGACACAATCCTTCCATGGTCAACCCAAACGCCAAATTTTGCGGATTTTGGCGCGAAACATGGGGTTCGGAACCGACCTTGTGTATTCAATTGGCGCAAACCGCAGTGTGCGCTCACATCGGCTGATTATCAAGGATACGGGCAGGCTCCAGGACAGCGATTTCGGCAGCGAAAGGCCGGTTTTGCGCGGTCTGACAATAAAAAATGGGCGCCCGAAGACGCCCATAATTTTGTGCAGTGCAGTATTGTGTTATTTCGTGCCGCCCCAGGCCTCTGGATAGTTGGGCATATCTTCGCAACCGCACATCGCGTAGTGCAGCGGCGGCATCTTTTCATTGATGAAGCTGTCGAGATTATCCTGCGTCACGGCAGGCTGCGGCAGCACCCATTCCGGTCCCGGGATCGCTTCTCCCTTGAGGATGGCGACAGCGGCGATGATCGGCGTGCGCCACTGGTAGCTCGGATAGGTCGGTGCAATCGCCTTCATGTCGAGCGCGCGCCACTTCTGCAGGAAGTCCTGCTGGTCTTCACCAACGAACACCGGGATGTCATGGCCGCCATCTTCAAAGGCTTCCACGGCCGCGACAGCCGTTGCGCCGGCGTCCATCCACACCGCGTCGATCGAACCGCGCTGCAGATAGTCTTCCACGATCGACTTGGTCTTGGCGTTGTCACCATCGGTGAATTCAGCACCCACGACGTTAAGGCCTGCCTCGTCAAGAATGCGACGACCGGCCGAGTAGCGCGTTTCCAGCACGTCGACGCCGGGCAGGATGCGCAGCATCAACACGTTGGCGCCCTTGTCGACGTTGTCGGCAATGAACTGCGCGCCCTGAATGCCGAAGCCGTAGCCGCCGACCGGATGGATGAAGGTCACCGGGCACTTGGTCTCGACGCCGCGGTCGAAGACGATGACCGGCAGCTTGGCGCAGGCCGCCTCGACCGCAGGTGTCAGTGCGGCGGTGGTGTTCGGCGACACGATCAGGATGTCGCAATTGCCGCCGGCCAGCAGATCCTGGATGTCGGCGATCTGCTTGTCGTCGGAGCCTTCGGCGTCGACGTGGACGAAGTTGCCGATTTCCGGATGAAGTTTGACCTCCTGCGTCATGTCGGTGAAGCCGACAACGCGCCACGGATTGTTGACGCCGGCGTTGGAGAAGCAGACGGTCGACGCGCCATCCTTCTTGTATTTCGAGGTGTCAGCCATCTGGTCGACCAGATACTGCACCCACGGCTTGCCCTCCGGCCCCAGCGGGGTCATGGACAGCTGCTCTTTCTGGCGCGCGAATTCTGCGGGGTCGTTGAAGTTCTGCGCCCCGGCGGTTCCGGCCAGAGCCAGCACCAACCCTGCTGCGGTTGCATATGTCAGGACTTGCTTCATCGGTGGTTCCTCCCTTTCGATGATCGTGAATGCGAATTATTGCCCGGTTCGTTTGCGGCGATACATAGCCAGCGCCACCGCAGCGATGAGAATCAGACCCTGCACGACCTGCCGCACCGGCTGTGGCAGTCCGAGAAAGTTGAGCAGCGTGAAGATCGCCGTCAGCGTCAGCGCGCCGGCAATCGCTGCGGGAACAGAACCCCGTCCGCCCAGCAGCTGCGCTCCGCCCAGCACCGCCGCGGTGATCGCCTGCAGTTCGTAACCGGTGCCGACATCGGTCGACACGCCGGCAAAGCCGCCGAGCAGGATGCCGGTGATGACGGCGCTCAGCGACGACACCACAAACGCCAGGATCCGCACCCGGTTGACCGGCACGCCGGCCAGTTGTGCGGCGCGCGGATTGTCGCCGATGGCGTGGATCATGCGGCCGAGATTGGTGCGATGCATCAGCCAGTAGAGCGCGAAACCGACGACCAGCATGACGATCACCGCCACCGGCAGCATCTGGATCAACGGCACGTCACGGATGTTGAAGCGGCCGAAATAGCGGAAACTGTCCGGCAGATAGCCGCGCGGCGCACCGCCCGACCACATGAAGGCAAAGCCGTTCAGCGTGATCATCATGCCGAGCGTCGCAATCAGCGACGGCACCTTCAGGAAGCAGACCACCATGCCGTTGACGAGCCCGACCACCAGCCCGATGCCGAGCATGGCGGCAATCACCCACCAGGTCGCGTTCGGATCGTTGTTCGATAGCATCGACGAGCCGACCACCACCAGCGTGATCAGCGACCCGACCGACAGATCGAAACCGCCGGAGACGATGACGTAAACCTGTCCCGCCGCCAGGATCGCCAGCGGCGCTGCCCGCTTGAGGAAATTCATGTAGCCGGTCGGCTCGACGAAATTCGGATTGTTGAGAATGATCGCGACGATCAGCGCCGCGAGGATGAAATAGACCGGGTTGATCTGCGGCAGACGCCGCGTCTGCTTCGGATGGGCCGAGGACAGCGTGTGGTCGGTCATGCGACGATCCTCTTCGTCCGCACGGCGTAGAAGGCGACGGCAGCGACGATGATGATCCCGCGCAGCACCTGCTTGACGAAGGCATCGACGCCCAGCACGTTGAAGATCGAGTCGATCAGCGAGAAGATCATCACGCCTGCGACCGTGCCCCAGATGCCGCCGCGCCCGCCCGCCAGCACCGTGCCGCCGATGACCACCACCGCAATCGATTCCAGATCGTAGACGCCATTGGCGCCGATCCACGGCGCGCCCGAGCGCAGGCGGCTGGCCAGATACAGCCCCGCCACGGTCGCGCACAGCGAGCAGATGACATGCGCCGCAATGATCACCTTTTCGGTCGAGATGCCGGCAAACCGCGCCGCATCCTGATTGCCGCCGACGGCGTAGACGTTGGAGCCGAAACGGGTGAAGCGCAGCGCGAAGAAGGCAAGCAGAGCCAGCGCGAAGAAGAACAGGATGGCAAAGGGAAAACCGAGCAAGTTGCCGTAGGCGAAGAACTGGAATTCCGGCGGAACCGCGCCGGCGAAATTCGACACGAACGCCGACAGGCAGCCCTGGATGACCAGGCTCATGCCCAGCGTGGCAATCAGCGGATTGACGTCGAGCCGCGTCACGATCAGGCCGTTGATCAGCCCGACGAGGCCGCCCATAACCAGCGCCGCGCCAATCGCCGGCACGATCATCGCCGGATTGCCGTTCATGATCACCGAGGCCACGACCGTCACTGCCGAGATCAGGCTCGCCACCGACAGGTCGATCGACGCCACCAGAATGACGAAGGTCTGGCCGATTGCGGTGATGCCAAGCGCGATCGACCGTCCCAGCACCGCCAGCAGATTGTTCCAGTTGAGATACTGGGTCTGCCCGGTCGCAAGGCAGGCAACGACGTAGATCGTCACTGCCGCCAGCAGCAACAGCGCCGGGGCCCAGCGGTCGAACCTGAAACGCACGGGCGCAGGCTTCACCTGTCCGACGGTCGCATCGCTCATGCCGCGACCTCCTGCTCGCCGGTTGCATCCAGCATGATCGCGGTTTCGCTCGCACCGGCCGTGTGGGCGGCGACAATCGTGCCCTCGCGCATCACCAGAATGCGGTCGGCAGCCCCGATCACTTCGGGCAGGTCGGACGAAATCATGATGATGCCCGCCCCGGCGCGCGCCAGATCGCGCATCAGATGGTAGATGCCCGCCTTGGCGTTGACGTCGATGCCGCGTGTCGGCTCGATGAAGATCAGCACCTTGGGCTTCAGCGCCAGCCAGCGCGCCACGATGGCCTTTTGCTGGTTGCCGCCGGACAGAAACTTGATGTCCTGCTCGTAGGACGCCGCCTTGACCTCCATCCGGTCAAGCAGTGCATCCATCCCGGCAAGATCGATAAAGCCGTTTTTCTTGTGGCTGCCAACGAGGCTGCCAAAGGCGCGCGGCGTCAGCATGCCGTTGTCGCGCACCGATTGCATCAGCGTCAGCCCCTCGCCCTTGCGGTCGCCGGGCAGCAAGCCGATGCCGGCGCGGATCGCCTGCCGTGGATGGGTGAAATGCACCGTCTCGCCCGCCAGCGTCATGGTGCCGGTGTCGAACGGACGCGCCCCGAACATGGCCATCGCCAGCGCAACGCGCCCTGCTCCCTGAATGCCGGCAAAGCCGAGGATTTCCCCGGCCTTCAGCTCGAAGTCGATATTGCGCAGCGCACTGTTGCCGCCGCCCTGCACCGACAAGACCGTCGCGCCGATTTCGTCCGGCGTCGCAAATGGCGCATAGAAATCGGCAATGTCGCGCCCGACCATCGCGTGGACGATCGCCGAGGGTTCCGGCACGCTGGCAAAGCGCGCCGCCACTTCGCCGTCCTTCAGCACGGTGACCCGGTCGGCCAGTCGCGTCACTTCGCGCATCCGGTGGGTGATGTAGATCACCGCCGTGCCGTGATCGCGCAATTTGTCGACGATCTCGAACAACTCGCGGCATTCGGACTCGTTGAGCGCCGCCGTCGGCTCGTCCATCACCAGCACCCTGGCATTGAGCGACAGCGCCTTGGCGATCTCGACCATCTGTTGCGAGGCGACGTCGAGTTCCGACACCAGCGCGTCCGGATCGATGCGGCTGCCGGCGCCAAACATGTCGAGCACCCGCTGGGTCTCGACCCGCATCGCGGCGTCGTCCAGCATCCAGTTGCGCGTGATTTCGCGGCCGAGAAAAATATTCTGCGTGACCGTGCGTTCCGGCAGCAGCGAGAATTCCTGATAGATCACCGAAATTCCGGCCGCCAGCGCATCCACCGGATGGCGGAACCGCACCGGCTTGCCCTCAACGAGGACATCGCCGTCGTCGGGCTGGTACACGCCTGACAGGATCTTGATGAGGGTCGATTTGCCCGCGCCGTTTTCTCCCACCAGCGCATGGACCTCGCCGCGCTGGCAGGCAAAACCGACATCGTGCAGCGCCACCACCCCCGGGAAACGCTTGCCGATACCCTTCATCTCGATGACGGGCGTCTCTGTCATGCCGCAGCATCCCACCCACGACGAATGAAGTCTATCGATTCTGCAAACAACGTATCGTAGTCGGGAAAAAGCGGACGCCACACCCGTGTCGCTGCCGCCAGTTCCGGCAGGCCGGCGCCAAACGCCTCCAGCGTCACCCAGCCGTCATAGCCGGTCTGCCGCACGGCGGAAAACACCTCGGCAAAGTCGATATGCCCGCGCCCCGGAATGCCCCGGTCGTTCTCGGAAATATGCAGCACGCCCATATGGCCGGCGATCGTGGCGATCGCGCGCGGCTGCTTCTGCTCCTCGATATTGGCGTGGAACGTGTCGTACATGATGCTGAAAGCCTCATGGTCGACCGCGTCGACATAGGCTTTCGCCTGGTCCATCGTGTTGAGGAAATGCGTCTCGAAACGGTTGAGATGCTCCAGCGCCAAGGTGATGCCGTGGCGCTGCGCCGTCTCCGCCATCTTGTGATGGGCCTCCGCGCCATAGCGGATTTCGTCGGCGCTGGGGCCGGAGCCGGTAAAGTGCCCGATCGGCGCATGATACGGTCCGCCGATGCACTCCGAGCGCAGCGCCAGCGAACATTCCATGATCCAGTCGAGATGCGCCACGCCACGCGCCCGCACCCCGGCATCGCTGCTCAACGGATTGGCGTCGGGCGACGGAACCACGGAGGTCGAGGTCCGGCGCAGGCCGATGGCGTCGAGTTCGCCGGCAAGCCATTCATAATGCGCGGCGTCACCGGTCAGCACCGGCACTTCGACGCCGTCATAGCCGAGTTCCTTCAACTGCCGCAGGCGCGGCAGGTGAGCCTCGGTGATGAACCCGGCAAGACACAACAGATTGATGCCGACCTGCATATTCCTCCCTCGACCGGTATTCCGGCCTGTCGTCACACGACGTTTGAATTTCAACCGCCGCGACACTGACGACCATTATTCTTTTTCTGCACAGCGACCGGTCAGGCCGCCAATTCTGCCAGCGCTTCTTTCCCTCCCGAAGCAAACAGACAGAATTCTTTGACTTTTCTGACGTCCTGAACCTACTGTCCTGCCAACGTCTGATGGAATTCAGCATTGCCGATGTGAACCGCCCGCGCGTTCGAAATCTGCAAGTGGTAAAAAACGAACATCGGGGAGGAGAATCCGGTGACAGAACTCGACAAGGCCAGCGCCGTCGCGCGGCCCGCCGTCTTTCGCGAGCCCGGCGCGCTGCTCTATGCCGGCAATTGCAAGGATCTGCTCGACGCCTCGCTCGCCGGCAAGGTCACGCTCAGCGCCTGGACCCGCCGCGGCTATCCCGGCCACGATCTCGGCGACGCGCTGCCGCAGGTCTGCTCCGTCGGCGGCTGGGACGCCACCCGCCCGCAGGACTGGGGCCTGAAGGAGCACTGCAACGAAGGCGTCAAGATCGCCTATCTGGCGCGCGGCACCCTCACCCTCACCCTCGATGGCCAGCGCCACGAAATTCAGGAAGGACAGATGTTCGTCGTCCGGCCATGGCAGTTGCATGCCTTCGGCGATCCGTTCGTCGCGCCGAGCCAGATCGTCTGGGTACTGTTCGACATGGGCATGCGCCGTCCGCATGAGGACTGGCTATGGCCCGACTGGATCGCCTGGCCGCAACGCGACCAGGACCGGCTGACGGAACTACTCTCCAAGAACGAGCAGCCCTGGTACACCGCCTCGCGTGACGTGGTGCGCAGTTTCATCGACATTGCCGAGGTCGTCGCCACCAACGACGTCGAAGGCGGCGAAACCCGGTTGCGCCTGCTGATCTCGATGATGTTGCTGCAATTCAAGAACCAGCTCGAAGCCCAGCAGCCGGAACTCGACCATGCGCTCGCTGCCTCGCGGCGCACCGTCGACATCTTCCTGCAACGCCTCTGGCACGCGCTCGACGACGACTGGACGCTCGACAACATGGCGGCCGAATGCAATCTGTCGCGCACCCAGTTTGCCAAGCATTGCCAGTCGCTGACCAACATGACGCCGGCGCGCTATCTGCAGATGATCCGCCTCGAAGCCGCCCGCACCATGCTGGTTTCCAACGCCACGCGCTCGATCACCGAAGTCGCGTTCGACTGCGGCTTTTCCTCCAGCCAGTACTTCGCCACCTGCTTCCGCAAGCAATTCGGCGTTTC
>JBEBXE010000118.1:0-9005 GCA_040391705.1 Aerobium aerolatum | reverse complement strand
TTCAGGATCGGCATTCCAGATGGGTGTCGGTCGCGGCTGAGGAGCCACAGCGATGGTTTCTACCTGTGCCTGTCGGCCCAATCACCTGTGGGCATCAGTTGTGGGCACCACTTGCGGAAGGCGGATTCGACGGGCTTCAGCTACCTGTTGAAAGGCTAGCAATCCCGGGAATTTAAGGACTTTGGAAAGCAGTTTGGCTGGGGAACCTGGATTCGAACCAGGACTAACGGAGTCAGAGTCCGTGGGTCTACCGTTAACCTATTCCCCAAGAAGCGGTCTGTCAGGCAGACTGCTTTTGTGTCGCTGCGAGCGGTTACGCTGTTGCAGTGAACGAGGCCCGATATAGAGGTGGGCGATAAATAGTCAACCCCCTTCTTGAGCCAGATTTCATTGGAGAGCAAAAAACGCGCGGCATCGGCCTTGGTGTTTGGCGCGTGCGCTGGTATTCTGTTGCCAACGCAAGAAATGAAGGTGCCTGCAGCGTCCGTCCGATTGGGCTCGCGCGGCGCTGAAGGAAAAAACTTTGAAAGACCCCCAAAAAGGCGCGAAAGCGCCGGAGGACGGGGCGTCAGGCAGTCTGGACAGTCCATCGCGGGCTGGACAGCGGCTGACTGGGCGGAACGCTGTTCCGACCAGAGATGGCCCCGCTGAAAAGCGGGCCGATCATGACGCTCCCCAAGGCAAGGGCCCGGCCAAGAAGCGTCGCAAGCGACGGCGCGGTCGAAAAATCTTCGCCCGCGATAAAATGGCTGCCGAAACGCCAGCCGCGGCCGCGGAATCAGGCAACCGGCGCGCCAGTGAGGCCGCCCCGCCGAAACCCGAATCACGGCGGCCATCCGACACCCGCCGCAACGCCCCAGTCACCGCCGCCGACACCAAGCCAGAGCCCCGCGCGGGCGCTGACAGCAAGCCGAACGGCGCCAGGGCCGGCGGCAGGCCTTCCGACCTTCCGGTCTATGCCGCGCTTGATCTTGGCACCAACAATTGCCGGTTGCTGGTGGCGGTGCCGAGCGGGCCGGGCCAGTTTCGCGTCATCGACGCGTTTTCGCGCATCGTCCGTTTGGGCGAGGGGTTGTCGTCTGCCGGCCGGCTCAACGACGCGGCGATGAACCGCGCCGTCGAGGCGCTGAAAGTCTGTGGTGACAAGCTGCGCACGCGCCAGGTGCGCAAGGCGCGGCTCATCGCCACCGAGGCGTGCCGTTCGGCGGCCAATGGCAGCGAGTTTCTGCAGCGCGTCGAGACCGAGGCAGGCCTGACGCTGGAGATCATCGACCGCAAGACCGAGGCGCGCCTGGCGGTATCCGGCTGCGGGTCGCTGGTCGAGCGCGACACCGACGGTGTGGTGCTGTTCGACATCGGCGGCGGGTCGTCGGAGATCGCGCTGATCGACGTGTCGCGCCACCGCACGCCGCGGCTGGCGAATCATATCGTGTCGTGGACGTCGCTGCCGGTCGGTGTCGTGTCGCTGGCCGAACGTTTTGGCGGGCGCGACGTGACGCCGGCAACCTTCGAGGCGATGGTTGTCGATGTCATGGGCATGCTCGACGGGTTCGATGGGCGCACGCGCTTGTCGCATCTTGGCCCCAATGCGCGGTTTTATCTGCTGGGCACTTCGGGTACGGTGACGACGCTTGCGGGTGTCCATCTCGGGCTGGAACGGTACGACCGTCGGCAGGTCGATGGCCTGTGGATGGACAACGCCAACGTCGACGCGATGATTGCCAAGCTTTTGGGTTGGGGATTCGAGGAACGGATGTCCAATCCGTGCATAGGTGCCGACAGGGCGGATCTGGTGCTTGCCGGATGTGCTATTCTCGAGGCAATTCGCAGATACTGGCCATCCGAACGCCTCCGAGTCGCCGATCGCGGCTTGAGAGAGGGCATATTGTCGGAATTGATGGCGGATGATGGAGCATGGCGGCACAATCGCCGCCGGGGAGCATTGGGTCGATGAAGAAACCTGGAAGCGGTCCGCTCAAGGCGAGCGGCGCACGCGTTCTCAAAACCCGTATCAAGAAGAAACGTGGTCTGAAGAACTCCTCGCGGCGGTGGCTGGAACGGCATCTCAACGATCCGTATGTGCTGCGGGCGAAAGCGGATGGCTATCGCTCCCGCGCCGCCTTCAAGCTGATCGAGATCGACGACAAGCACAAGCTCCTGCAGCCGGGGCTGCGGGTGATCGATCTTGGCGCGGCGCCGGGTGGCTGGCTGCAGGTTGCGGCGGCGCGGGTGAAGTCGCCCGAAGCAGAGCCGATCGTCGTCGGCATCGACTATCTCGAGATGGATCCGGTGCCAGGTACGACAATCCTGCTGATGGACTTTCTCGACGATGACGCCCCGTCGCGATTGCTGGAAACGCTGGGCGGCGCGCCGAACATCGTGCTGTCGGACATGGCAGCGCCGACGACGGGTCACCGGCGCACCGACCACATCAGGACGATGCATTTGTGCGAGGTCGCAGCAGACTTCGCGGTGCAGGTACTGAAAGAGGGCGGGCATTTCCTCGCCAAGACGTTCCAGGGCGGCACCGAAAACACCCTGCTCGATCTGCTGAAGCGCAATTTCAAGACGGTGCAGCACGTCAAGCCGCCATCGTCGCGCGAGGAATCGGTCGAGCTCTACATTCTCGCCAAGCACTTCAAGGGCAGGGCAGCGCCGGCGCAAGACGCGGCTGAGGATGCCGAGACCGACGACTGACCGGTTCAGTCTGTCGCCAGTTTCAACAACGCCGTGCGTCCGTCTGGAGGCACGGCGTTGTCGTTTCTGCGGTCGATTAGCGACCCGAGACGTTCTTGCCGGCGTCCTGTGGCAGCCGCAGCAGCGGCACGATGGCAAATGCCGCGATGAACGAGACGATCAGGAAGGCGGTGGAGAAGGCGGCGGGGCCGGTTGCTTCCCCGGTGATCAGGTGGTGGCCTTCCAGGATCATGCCGGCGGCGGCGACACCCATGGCAATCGAGATCTGCTGTGACACTGCTGCGATCGCGGTGGCCTGGCTCGCCTGGCGGTCGTCGATGTCGGAGTAGGTCAGCGCATTGTTGGAGGTGAAGAACATCGAGCGTGAAAAGCCCGCTGCCACCAGAACGAGAATGATCAGCCAATAGGGCGTTTGCGGGGTGAAGAAGGCGTTGGCCGACATCAGCACCACACCCGACAGGATCGCCAGCATCAGCACGTTTCTGAAGCTGATGACACGCAGGATCATGCTGATCGCCGGCTTGGCGGCAATTGCGCCGATGGCGCTGGCAAATGTCAGCATGCCGGATTCGAACGGGTTGAGGCCAAAACCGATCTGGAAGGTAAGCGGCAGCAGGAACGGGATCGCGCCGATGCCGATGCGGAAGATCGAGCCCGACATGATGGCGATGCGCGGCACCGGATTGTCGAACAGGCGCAGGTCGAGGATGGGGGCTGTGACCCGGCGGGCGTGGCGAATGTAGAGCAGCGTTGCCACGATGCCGAGGATCAGCGTGCTGACGCCGATGAGCGGCGGCAGCGCCGGCATGCTGACGACGGACAGGCCGAATACGATGCCGGACGCGGCAATGGCCGATAGCGCAAAGCCCTTGCGGTCCATGCTGGCGACCGGGACGGGCGGCATCTCGGGCAGAACCCGGCCCGCCAGGACGATGCCGATCAGGCCGATCGGGACGTTGATGAGAAAAATCCAGTGCCAGGTGACATAGGTGGTGATGAAGCCGCCAACCGGAGGCCCGACCAGCGGTCCGACCAGTGCCGGCATGCTCAGCCACGCCATGGCGTTGATCAGCTGGCTGCGCGGCGTCGAGCGCAGCAGGACGAGGCGTCCCACCGGCGTCATCATCGCGCCCCCCATGCCCTGCAGGAACCGCGCGCCGACAAATTCCGGCAGCGAGCTGGCGATTGCGCAGGCAATCGAGCCGACGACGAACACGCCGATCGCCGTGCGGAAGACGCGCCGTGCGCCGAATCGATCGGCCATCCAGCCGGAGATCGGGATGAAGATCGCCAGCGCGACGAAATAGCTGGTCAGCGCCAGCTTGAGCGTGATCGGGCTGGTGCCGAGGTCGGCTGCGATGGCAGGCAACGCGGTCGCGATAACAGTCGAATCCATCTGCTCCATGAAAAGAGCGACGGCGAGGATGAGGGGGATGGAGCGGTTCAAGTTGATGTCCGAACGGGCCGCTGTTTCAGCAACCGTGCCTGATGCCGAGCACCGGATGGCTCCGATGCTGTCTCAGATGTTCTGATCGCGCGTTTTGTGCCTGAAAGGAAGCACAAAGGACAATCCTACAGGACGGAAATCACTTTCGCGGCCAGATCGTCGAGGCGGTCGCCCGGAAGCCCGGCGACGTTGAAGCGACTGTCGCCGACGATGTAGACGCCGTGTTTCGCACGCAGCTCGATCACCTGCTCCTGGGTGATGCCGAGTCGCGAGAACATGCCGCGCTGGGTGGCGATGAAGTCGAAACGCTCCGAATTCGACTGCCGTCGCAGTGCCTCGGCGAAGCCGGTGCGCAGGCTGAGCATGCGCAGGCGCACCGCCTCCAGCTCGTCCTTCCAGTTGGTGCGCAGGTCGTCGTCGTGCAGCACGATACGAACGCAGGCGGCTGCGTGATCGGGCGGCATCGACCAGATGCTGCGGCCGACGCCCAGCAGCTGGCCATAGGCAAGGTCTGCCTGTGTCGCGTTACGCGCCATGACGATGGCCACGCCGGCGCGGTCGCGGTAGACGGAGAAATTCTTCGAGCAGCTGGCGGCAACCAGAAGCTCCGGCACCGAGTCGGCCAGAATGCGCAGACCGGCGGCATCCTGCTCCAGGCCTTCGCCAAACCCCTGATAGGCGATATCGACGAAGGGAATCAGCCCGCGCCGGGTCAGAACCTCGGCCAGCGGCTTCCACTGCGCGGGGGTGAGGTCCGCGCCGGTCGGATTGTGGCAGCAGCCATGCAGCAGCACCACATCGCCGGCGGGCAGGGTTTCCAGCGCGGCGATCATGGCGTCGAAATTGACGCTGCCGGTGGCGGTGTCGAAATAGGGATAGGTTCGGGTCTTCAATCCCGCAGCGTGGACGATCGGCACGTGGTTGGGCCAGGTTGGGTCCGGAACCCAGACGGTTGCGTCCGGGCGCGAGAGGCGGATGAGATCCGCCAGCGCCCGCAGCGCGCCGGTGCCCCCGGGGGTCTGGGCTGCGCGCAACCGCGACCGGTCGGCCTTATCGCCCATGACCAGCCCGATCATCAGCTCATTGAAGACGGTATCGCCGGCAAGGCCGAGATAGCTTTTGGTCGCCTGGGTTTCATGCAGGCGGCGCTCCGCCTTGCGCATCGCGTGCATCACCGGCGTCTTGCCGCTGGCGTCCTTGTAGACGCCGACGCCCAGATCGAGTTTCTCCGCACGCGGATCATCGCGATAGAGCGACATGAGCATGAGGATGCCGTCGGGTGCAGCAGGGCTAAGTGTCTCGAACATGAAAAAATCTACTCCGCAAGCCGGCGCAACCAAGCCTTAAATCTGCGTCCAGCGCAACAGCTTTGCGCGCGATCCGGATCGAGACAGCCGACGTGTTGCACTTATGCGTCGTCGGTGCCCGTCATCGTCGCAGCACGCGCAGAAACGGGCGTGCTGTTCGGATGGTTACTGCGCCGGCGGGGTGGATGTCGCGTCGTCGGCCGAACTTTCGACTTTCAGAACGGTCAGCGAATGGTTGCGTCCGTCGCGTGCCGTCCATTGCATCGACTGGCCGGTGGACAGGCCGATCAGGGCAACGCCGACCGGCGTCAGAATCGAGACCTTGCCGTTATTGATGTCGGCTTCGCCGGGGAAGACGAGCATGGCGCGGTGTTCTTCGCCGTTTTCGGTGCGCCACACGGCGGTCGAGCCCATGCGGATGACGGTTGCCGGAACCCGCTTGTCCGGCACGACGCGGGCGCGATCCAGTTCGAACGACAGTGTTTCGGAAAGCGCTTCGTTGCGGTCGGCAATGGTGTCGGCCAGCAGCGACAGGCGTCCGTGGTCCTGTTCGCCGATGATGATCGGGCTTTTTCGTTCCGCTCTGAGGGTCTTCTGCATGTCGCACCTGTGAAGTGGCAGCCCAACAGGCTTGCCGCAAATCGTATTCGCTTGGTGATGGGAGTTGCGCGCGGACCCGGATGGTGGGGCGGAGTGAGTCCGTATCGATGGGCCAGGTCGATTGGCCGATCAGGTGGGATGACGTTTCTTGTCCCCACGGCCGCTGCGCGCAAGCAGACGGCCGGGGGTTACTGTCCCGCGATGGGGCAGACCCGGAATACAGCTTCACTGTTATAGGTAACGTGCATCGACATGCAGTCATCCTTGTCCGAAGCTGCATTGCCTGTCAACTAAAGGGTTTCAACTGACAAATCGCGCCATCGACAGGCCATATTGCTGCTGTTATTGCGTCGGCGACAGTATCTACCGAGGAGCGGGGCGTGGGCGACGGCGCGATTTCACGAGTGGTCATCATTGGCAGCGGCCAGGCAGGCATCGAATGCGCGGCGGCGTTGCGTCACCATGGCTTTGGCGGCTCTGTCATCGTTCTCGGCGACGAGCCGGACCTGCCTTATCAGCGCCCGCCGCTGTCCAAGGAATTACTGAAAAGTCCGACCGATTCCTCGCTGCCGCTGCGGGGCGAGGCATTTTACGGCAACAACACCATTGAGCTCAGGCTGGGCGTCGTCGTCGAGGCCGTCGAGCGCGCGACCCGCGAGGTGGTGCTGGCTGATGGCGAACGCCTTGGCTACGATCATCTCGTGATCGCCACCGGCGCGCGCAACCGCCTTCCGCCAGTGCCGGGGCTTGATCCGGCCCGGGTGCTGGAACTGCGTACGCTGGCGCATGCCCGCACCTTGACGGCCGAACTCGACCGGCTCCGGCATGTCGTCATCATCGGCGGCGGTTTCATCGGCCTCGAGGTTGCGGCACTACTGCGCCAGCGCGACGTCGAGGTGCATGTCGTCGAGGCGGCCGACCGCCTGATGGGGCGCGTGCTGTCGCCGATGATGAGCGCGGAGTTCGGCAAGATCCACCATGCGCAGGGAACCCACCTGCATCTCGGCGTCGTCGCCGCGTCCATCGACGGCAACGACGTGAAGTTGTCCGACGGCACCACGCTCGTCACCGACGCCGTCGTCGTTGCCGCCGGCATCGTGCCCAATGTCGAATTGGCGCAGCATGCCGGGCTTGTGGTGGACAACGGCATCGTTGTCGACGAGCTGCTGCTGACCTCCGATCCCGCGATTTCGGCCATCGGCGATTGCGCCGCCCATCCCAACCCGTGGGGCCTAGGCGTCATCCGGCTGGAGTCGGTGCAAAACGCCGTCGATCAGGCCAAATGCGTTGCCGCGCGCCTGACCGGGCAAGTGGCACCTTATGACAGCCTGCCGTGGTTCTGGTCGCATCAGGGCGCGGCCAAGCTGCAGATTGCCGGGCTGTCGCACGGTGTCGACGATGCAGTGATGCGCGGCGATCCGCAGACGGGCAAGTTCTCGGTGTTCCTCTATCGCACCGGCCAGCTTGTCGCCGTCGAAAGCCTCAACAGCCCGGGCGACCACATGGTCGCGCGCCGCCTGCTGGCTGCGGGCCAGTCGGTGGAGAAGGCGATGGCCGCCGACCTGACCGCCGACCTCAAGGCATTGATCGTCAAGCCTGCCGCATAAAGCGATTCATTTCAGCGCGCTGGCGGGCTTTATTCGACAAACACATTGATACTTGCGGAGCGGCCCGCCGCGTCGATCACCGTCAGCGTCGAGAACCCTGCGCCTTCCGGCATCCAGGCGGTTGTGCGCCGGCGCGATACCCGGTCGAACGGGCGGCCATTGGCGAGCCAGCGGAACGGCGCGCGGCCGCCCTGCAATTTCAGCGCCACGGTTTCATGTCCGCCGCTGGCGCGTTCCACCCGCGCGCCCTGCGGTGGAAACACGATTTGCGGCGCGGGTTCGGCGACGCGGACGTCGTCCAGCACCTCGCGACCTGTTGAAAACCGCCGCATCGTCACCGCAAGGTCAGCGCGCGCCGTGCGCAACGCGCCCGCTGGCGCGCGTGGCAGCGGCAGCGTCGCGACGCCCGATTTGGCAAAGCCTTCAAACAGGATCGGGGCGGCGGACTGGTAGCCGGCCAACCCCGGCACGGCCGCGCCGTCTGGCCTGCCGACCCAGACGCCGAGCACATGACGCCCGTCAAAGCCGACCGACCACGCATCGCGATAGCCGTAGCTGGTGCCGGTCTTGTAGGCGATGCCCTGCTTGCGCGCGCCCTCCGGCGGCATCACGCCCGCCAGCATGTCGGAGACCTGCCACGATGCAGCGGCATCCAGAAGGCGCACCGTCTTGCGCGGCCCTTCCAACTCGCTGATCGTTACGGTCTCGCCGAGATTGGCGAACGCCGTGTAAAGCTGGACGAGGTCGCGCAGTGAGATGCCCGCGCCGCCCAACGCGATCGCCAGCCCCGGCTGCTCATGGCGCGGCAACGCCAGATTGATCCCCGCGTGACGAAACCGGGTCGTCAGCCGCGTCGGGCCGACGACATCGAGCAGATGCACCGCCGGCACGTTGAGCGACATCTGCAGCGCGGTGCGGATCGACACATCGCCTTGGTAGGCAAGATCGAAATTGCGCGGCCGGTAGCCGCTGAAATTGGACGGGCGATCCTCGATGATCGTCTCCTGCGCCACCAATCCCTGCTCGAACGCCAGTCCATAGATGAACGGTTTCAGCGTCGAGCCCGGTGAGCGTACCGCGCGGGTCATGTCGACCCAACCCGAACGGGCAGCGTCGAAGAACCCGGCCGAGCCGACCTCCGCAACAATGTCGCCGGTATGCGCATCCGCCAGCACCATCGCCACCGACAGGCGCGGCCCCAGCCGTGTCGCAGCATCGCGGGCGACGCGCTCCAGCGCCTCCTGCGCACGGCGGTCGAGCGTCAGCTGGTGGCGCTGTGTCTTCGGGGCGGTGGCCAGCACGCGTTGCGCGGTGTGGGCGGCCAGAAACGGCAGCGCCAGTCGCTGC
>JBEBXE010000117.1:0-9029 GCA_040391705.1 Aerobium aerolatum | reverse complement strand
ACGAGCAGGGTCTCGCCCGGTTGCAGCTTTGCCCGCTGCTCCAGCGCGTGCATGCTGGTGCCGTAGGTCATCGAGAAGCCGGCAGCCACGATGGCGTCCATGCTGGCCGGCCGCTGCAACAGGCGCGAGACGCGCACATTGGCGACGTCGGAAAACGCGCCCTGACCGACCATGCCGATCACCTGCATGCCCGGCGTAAAGTCGGTCACGCCGTCGCCGACCGCTTCCACCACGCCAGCCAGCTCAGCGCCGGGAACGAAGGGCAGCTCAGGCTTCACCTGATACTTGCCCTGAACCATCAGCGTGTCGGGAAAATTGACGCCAGCAGCTTCGACCCGAACGCGGGCCTGTCCCGGCGGGGGAGGCGGCAGGTCGAACGCCTCGACGACCAGCGTTTCAACTGGCCCGAACTGCTTGCAGATAACCGCTCTCATTGTCTTCTCCCGGATTGCAGAAATTCAAAAAAGTGCCGTGCGACGGCATCACGCCGATATCATACGGATGGTGTGCGCAATGATCATGGGATTTTCCTCGGTCCATGAATTTGGGCGTCATCAGCTGAAGGCGCCGCCTTCTGTAGCGAGCTTGACCAGCAGTGGTGCGGGTTGCATCGAACTGTCGCCTGTACTTTCGGCAAGCGCCTCGAGCCGGGCAACGACCTGGCGCAGGCCACGGGACTGGGCGTAGAACATCGGACCGCCGCGCCAGCGTGGAAAGCCGTAGCCGTGCAGCCAGATCAGGTCGATGTCGCTGGCGCGTGCGGCGATGCCTTCCTCAAGGATGCGTGCGCCTTCGTTGACCATCGGCAGGATCAGGCGGTCGATGATCTCTTCCGCGCCGATCTCGCGGCGCGTGACGCCATGCGCCTCGGAGACCGTCTCGATGATCGCCGTCACCTCCGGGTCGTGGCTGGGCGTGCGCCCGCTCTCGTCGTAGCGATAATAGCCTTTGCGCGTCTTCTGTCCGAGACGACCGGCTTCGACGAGTGCATCGGCAATCGGAGCCGTCCCTCCCGTCGCCCGCCGCATCCGCCAGCTGATGTCGAGGCCCGCCAGATCGCCCATGGCGCAGGGGCCGAGCTTCGACCCGAAAGCAGTGAGCGCTTCATCGATCTGCGCTGGCGATGCGCCTTCCAGCAGCATCCGATCCACCTGACTGCTGCGGCGATAAAGGATGCGATTGCCAACAAATCCGTGGCAATTGCCAACAACTACCGGGATTTTACCAAGAATGCGCGCGGTTTTGACCACGGTTGCAACGGTTTCAGGTGCACTTTGCGTGCCGCGAACCACTTCCACCAGCTTCATGATGTTGGCCGGGCTGAAGAAATGCATGCCCAGCACGCGCTCGGGAACACCGCTGGCCTTGGCGATCTGGTCGACGTCGAGATAGGAGGTGTTAGTGGCGAGAATGGCGGTCGGCTTGGTAGCAGCCACCAGTTTTTCAAAGATCTGGCGCTTGATGTCCATTTCCTCGAACGCCGCCTCGATGACGAGATCGGCATCGGCGAGCCTGGAATAGTCGACGGCTGGCGTAATCCGCGACAGGTTGCCGGTTCGCGTTGCCTCGTCAATCGACCCGCGTTTGACCGAATGAGCGTAGCTGGTGGCAATCCGCTCCAGTGCCCGATCGGCCGCGTCCTGATCGGTCTCGACCAGAACGACGGGGATTCCGTTGTTAGCAAACGCCATGGCGATGCCGCTGCCCATCGTGCCGCCGCCGATCACGCCGACGCTGGCGATCTCTTGCAGTCCGAGATCGTCCGGCGATGGCGCGAGCGCGCTTTCTGCCAGAAGGGCATAGCGCTCTGCCCGCTCGCGATCGACCTGCCCCTCACTGCTGTCGTCGTTCATGTTCCCCTCCCTCTGCGTCCGGTTACGTCGCGGATTGGCGACGGGCCTCCCGGACCATGTTGCGCGCAATGACCAGCTGCTGAATCTGGGTGGTGCCTTCGTAGATGCGGAACAGGCGCACATCGCGGTAGAACCGCTCGATGCCGGAATCCGCGACATAGCCGGCGCCGCCATGGATCTGCACCGCCTTGTCAGCGACGCGACCGACCATTTCCGAAGCGAACATCTTGCAGCAAGCTGCTTCGGTGGCGATGGCGCGTCCGTCGTCGAACCGCCGTGCGGTCTCCTCGATCATGCAGCGTGCGGCAAAGCTTTCGGTGCGCATGTCAGCGAGCATCGCCTGCACCAGTTGGAATTCGGCGATCGGCTGACCGAACTGCTTGCGCTCCATGGCATAGGCGAGGCTGTCGGCGATCAGGCGTTCGGCAACACCCGTGCAGACCGCCCCGATGGTCAGGCGACCGCGGTCGAGCACCTTCATGGCGGTGGCAAAACCTTTGCCGAGATTGGCTTCACCGCCGATGATGGCGCTGGCCGGCACGCGAACATCCTCGAACACGACATCGCAGGTATGCGCGCCCTGCTGGCCCATCTTGCGATCCTTCTTGCCGAGGCTGATGCCGGGCAGGTTGGCGTCGACGACGAAGGCAGTCACGCCGGAGGCGGTGCGCGAGTCAGGATCGGTGCGGGCAAACACCGTGAAGACGCCGGCCTGTGGCGCATTGGTGATGAAGCGCTTGGTGCCGTTGAGAATGAAATCGTCGCCGTCGCGCCGCGCCGAAGTACGCACCGAGCCTGCGTCGGACCCGGCCTCCGGCTCGGTCAGGCAGAACGAGCCGATCAACTCGCCGCTGGCCATGCGCGGCAGATAGAACGCCTTCTGCTCCGGCGTGCCGTCGAAGACGATGCCCTGCGAGCCGATGCCGTTATTCGTGCCGACCACCGAGCGGAATGCCGGAGACGTGCCGCCCAAAAGCAGCCCGACCTGCACTTCTTCGAACAGGGTCAGCCCAAGGCCGCCGAATTCTTCCGGAATCGCCAGGCCGAACAGGCCAAGGTCGCGCATCTCGGCGATGATGTCGGCAGGAATAGCGTCGTTGACGGCAACCTCATCCTCGCGTGGCCGCAACCGCTCGCGAACGAAACGCTCGACCGTATCCAGAAGCTGCTTGAAGGTTTCGCTATCGATTGACAATTCCATTCTCCGGAATATAATTCCACTATTGGTGCAATACTTGCCTCGTGATGATTGCGTGGTCAAGGGCGGCACGGTGAAATTTATGGTGGTCGATGCGCAAGCGGGATGGTGAACTGGTCGCTCTCGGCGGTCCGGTAACGCACACGGATGACGATCCGCGTTTCGTGGTCGCACTGGCGCGTGGGCTGAGTGTGCTGCGCGCGTTCCGCCGTGGCGATGCCGGTCTCGGCAATCAGGATATCGCGGCGCGCACGGGGCTTCCCAAGTCAACGATCTCGCGCCTGACCTACACGCTCACGCGTTTGGGTTATCTCGACTATTCCACCGCCACGGGGCGCTATTCGCTGTCGGTCGCCGCGCTCGCGCTTGGTTTCAGCGCGCTCGGTGGCCTCGCGATCCGCGACGTTGCCCGACCGATGATGCAGGCGTTGGCGGACACGCTCGGCTGTTCGGTTGCACTCGGCGCGCCTGACCGGCGCACCATGGTCTATATCGAGCATTGCCGGGGACGCAGCCCGCTGCATGTCGGCATGGAGGTTGGCTCGCATGTGCGCATGGCGACCTCGGCTATGGGACGCGCCCATCTCGCCAGCCTCGAGCCTGCGGTCCGCGCGCGGTTGCTCGACGAACTATGCCCGCCGGATGAGACCGGCGCGATCATGCGGGAAGGCGTCGCCCATGCGGTGGAGCAGTTCCAGGCCAAGGGCTTTGTCACCAGCGTCAGCGAATGGAAGGCTGAGATCAACTCGGTCGGGGTTCCGCTGACCCTGCACGGCTCGCAACCCTACGCTCTCAACTGCGGCGGCTCCGCCCTGATCTTGCAAGCTGACGACCTTGAAAATGTCGGCCGCCAGTTGATTGCGATCGCCGAGCAGATCCAGCGCGCGCTTGGTTCGGCGGGATAAAGGGATCGCACGATCCTGCATGGCGTAGTGCCGCGTCGTTGCCGTCAGCTCTGGCGGATCTATCCCATATCGGGGCGGGGCGGCCTAGTTGTTTCCAGCCCCTCCCACAAGCAGAGCATGCGCCAGCTCTCCAGAAATCTCCACCTGCATATTGCAATGTAAACGTTTTCATGTTCATTTACAGGCAATAGGGGAATGCGTCCGCCATCACGCGGGCGAGAACACGGCCATCAGGCTAACAGCGCCAACGAATTCAGCGAGGCATCCGCAGCGCACGGCGGAGCTCTGCTTTTTTGGCGGAATACGGGGACGGATATGATGCGGAATATCGCAACGGCAGCGGCGGACAGTCTCCCGACAGAGGAGCCCCGGCTGACGCAATTTGACTGGAGCCAGCCGCGCCCCGCGGAGATCGTGATGCGGTCCGAGCGGCTCGGGGCCAGCTTTCCCGGCGCACTGAGCTTCGCACGCACATTGTTCGATAAATTCATTGCAACGCAGTGGGAATTGGAGCGCGTTCGCGTCGATTTCGACGCTGAAGGGCGTGGCGAATTGCTTTATCGGCTGTCGAACGGCGTCACCGTGCTGCATTTCATGGTCATCTCGAACAGCTACTCCTCCGACAGCAAGGCCGACCGCAGCTACAACATGAACTGGGACGCCACGGCGGCGCTCTGTGAAGGTGAATGGTCAGCCGAGCGCGAGGATTTCCTGCGCCGCGAGATTCCCAAGCAGCGCTTTGGCCGGCTGGATCACCAGACGCTTGCCTATACGCGCGGCAATCGCAGCGGGCGCATCTTCGATCATGTGGTCGAGAGCCTGGCTGCCGGGCACCAGCCGGACGGCACGCTCCTGACCCCGATCGGCTATATCTTCCGCACCACCGGTTTTACGGCCAACGGCTTCATCGGCATGCGTTCCTACATGGGGATGGAGGAGGATCACCTTCTCGCTGGGCCCTATCACGCGCAGATGTGCAGCGCCTTCCTGCTGCGCGAATATGTTTCGGACCTTGTCGATGCGATGGCCAAGGCGCGCAATCCGGCGGCAGCCAAGCTGTCGCCCGCGATGCGGCGCTATCTTGGCATCGGCAATTCGGCCGGGCTGGGGCTGACGCAGTTCATCTGCAACCACCCGCAGATGGTGCATTTGTGGACCCGCAAGCGCGAGGAAGCGCTGGCGGAAATCCGGTGCCAGAAGATCGCGACGGGCGATACGGCCGTGGCCAAGTTCCGCGAACTGGTCGAACGCGCACAGCGCTTCTTCCTCGAAGACCCGCGCGACGGAAACGATGTTTTCCTGCCTTACGGTGATATCTCACGCCAGATGGGTGACGTGCTTGCCTGGCTTGATGCACTTGGCACCTTGCCTGCCAATCTATGGATGGAAGTTGCCGCCTGGGCGGAAGAAAACCTTCACTTCGAGACCATTGAGGCGCTCAACGTCATATTTCTCGAGCTTTATCCGGAGATCACCCGCAGTCACAGCCACGGGCTGACGGCAAACGAGGATCTGGACTGCGATCCTGCCGCCACCATCGGCGATCTGCGCGCCCTGATCGACCGCGACTATGGCTGGATGAAGGACCGATATGCCGACATCCTGACGGAAGCACCGCGCTTTTGGTACATGTCCACCGAGGCGCCGTATGAGCCGCGCCGGGGGCTTCGCGGACCGCTTCCCGAATATGAGTTCGAAAGCCACATGGATGCGCCACTGCGCTTCGGCTGGCTTTGCCGTGAGCTTGAGGGGGTGGGGGAGGATCTGAGCCTGGCAGAGTTTCTGCTGGCTCACCCGGAACTGCGCAACATCGTCAACCGCCTCTGGACTTTGCGCAACTCCGACTACGCCAACATTCATGAGAACTCGCTGTCCGACGGCCATGAGACCTTCGATTCCACAAGGTTCATGCTGTCGCACTACGGCATGGACAAGCTCGACGCGATCCGCCCGCGTTCCGTTCGCGGGGTGCTGCTGCAAGGCGCGCCGATTGGTGACGATCTGGCCAGTGGTCAGTCCGGTGCTTGGCCGTTCCCGATTGCTCCGGGCGGTGAGGATGGTCGCGTCGCGACCGCCGTGCATCGCGAGGACGGCCAGATCCGGGCCAAGGATCTGATCAAGCTGGAAGTCTGGAAGGAAACCTCCTTCGGCGACCACGTCGTGATCGCACCGGTCGAGATGATCCGATGGGCACAGCGCTCGCTGCAGGTGGCAGGCGCAGAGCTTGGCCACGCGCTGCGTGGAGCCGATCTGCTGCATCTGCGCGAGATTCTGTTCGGGGACGGAATGCGTCTGGCGCTGGATTGCAGCGATGACGGAACGGTTGGGCGGGGCCCGGTTGCGGCGGAAGCGATCAGGCCGGATTGCACCCGCCTGGTTCCGGCAGCCTGGGAATCGTCGGTGTTGCTGTTGCCGTCGCTGCTCGATCTGGCCTGCCGCAATGCCATGCAGGCGGAAAATGGCGTCGGCGTCGCAATGGTCTCGCGGATGGCGCATCTCACCTTGGCCGATGTGCTGCCGGTCTGGGCCGACAAGCGTGGCTACGACTGCCTCGTGTTGTCGCGCACGGTGGCGGGGTGGCGGGTCGTGATGTCCTCCGGACAGGGCGCGGAGTTGGAGCTTTGTATCGCCCAGATCCAGCGCCTGTCCGAGATGCATGTCGCCTGGTCCGCAGAGGCGGAGAAGGCTGAGGTCGTGGTCGTGTGTCTGCGACGCGACGAAGCGCACAAGCCGGTGGCGGTGCCGCCTGGGGCGATGCGGATCGACGTCGCCGGGCGCATCGACCAGGCCTATCGCCACGGGCTGGTGGTCAAGCTGGCCGACCTTGAAGAGCTGCGCGACATCGCGTTCCGCACGCTGGTTCCGGCCGAGCGCGAAGCGCCGATCGCTACGGAATGAGGAATACAGACATCATGACACTTCAATCCAACCCAGCGGGTGAGAGCCCGATCATTGTCTCCGTGGACGTGGGCGGAACCTTCACCGACGTGGTGCTGCAAAACGGCTTGCGCCGCAGCACCGCCAAGGTGCTGACCGATGTCGCTGCCCCGGAGCGGGGTGTTCTGCGCGGCGTGGAGTTGATCCTTGAGCGCGATGGGTTGTCGCCGGCTCAGGTGACCCTGTTTCTGCACGGAACTACTCTGGCGACCAACGCGCTGATCGAGCGCAAGGGTGCCGTCACCGCGCTGCTGACCACCGAAGGGTTCCGCGACAGCATCGAGATCGGCTACGAAGACCGCTTTTCGCAGTACGACATCTATATCGAGAAGGCCCGCCCGCTGGTGCCGCGTGCGCTGCGCCTGACGGTGGCCGAGCGGATGCTGGCCGGCGGCATTGTCGACACCCCGCTGGACGAGGCGGGCGTGATCCGCTTTGCCGAGGGGCTCGAGGCGCTGGGCGTCGAGAGCGTCGCTGTCGGCTTCATGCACAGCTACGCCAATCCGGCGCACGAGCAGCGCGCCCGCGAGCTGATCTTGTCGCGCCGTCCCGACATGGCGGTGACGCTGTCGAGCGAAGCCTGCCCGGAGATCCGCGAATACGAGCGCTTCACCACTGCTACTGCCAATGCCTATGTCCAGCCGCTGATGCGCCGCTATCTGAGCGAGCTTGAGCACAGCCTTGCCGAGCGCGGCTTTGGCTGCCCGGTACTGCTGATGACATCTGGCGGCGGACTGACGACCATTGCCGCCGCCTGCAATTTTCCGATCCGGCTGGTCGAATCCGGGCCGGCGGGCGGCGCGATCCTTGCCGCCGGTACCGCGCAGGACATGGGACTGGGCAATATCCTGTCCTTTGACATGGGCGGCACGACCGCCAAGGTCTGCCTGATCGACGATTATCAACCGCAGGCCTCGCGCGCCTTCGAGGTCGACCGCCAGTACAACTACATGAAGGGCAGCGGCCTGCCGATCCGGATCCCGGTAATCGACATGGTGGAAATCGGCGCTGGCGGCGGTTCCATCGCGGCTGTCGATGACCTTCGGCGCTTGGCGGTCGGGCCGGAAAGCGCTGGTTCCACGCCGGGACCGGCTTGCTATGGCCGTGGCGGCACCCATCCGACAGTGACCGACGCCAACCTTCTGCTGGGCAAGATCGATCCTGAAGCGTTTGCGGCCGGAACCATCCGTCTCGATCCCGAGGCGGCGCGGGCGGTCGTGGCGTCCGAGGTCGGTGTGCCTCTGTCGCTGCCGACGGAACAGGCCTGCCACGGCATTGCCGAGATGGTCGAGGAAAACATGGCCAACGCCGCGCGTCGCCACGCCGCCGAAAGCGGCAAGAAGCTGGAGGGGCGCACCCTGGTGGCGTTTGGCGGCAGCGCCCCGCTGCATGCCGCGCGGCTGGCCGAAAAGCTCGGCATCACTGAGGTGGTGATCCCGCCTCATGCCGGTGTCGGCTCGGCGGTCGGTTTCCTGCGCGCGCCGATCGGGTTCGAGGTCGTCCGCTCGTTTGTTGCGCCGTTGTCGACCATCGAAGCCTCCGCCTTCGAATCCATGCTGGACGAGATGAGCGAGACGGCAACCGGCGTGGTCCGCATGGGCGCGCCGGATGGGGCCGTCACCGAAAACTGCACGATCAACATGCGCTATGTCGGGCAGGGGCATGAGATCGACGTGACGCTGCCATCCCGTCCGTTCAACGACGTGGCCCGTGCCGCCCTGCGTACGGCGTTTGAAGCGCGCTATGTCCGGCTGTTCGGCAGCCTGATCCCGGGACAGGATTTGGAGATCGTCGACATCGCCCTGCGGGTCGAGGCGGCCTCGCGCATTGCCACGCTGGGCTTGCCGCCGCAGACCGCCGTGCCGCATCAGGCCGCCATCCATTCGACCCGCCGCGCGTTTGATCCGAGAACCCGCAGCATGGCTGACATTCCCGCCTATGACCGCGCGAGCCTGCGTCCCGGAGCGACCCTGCAGGGCCCCGCGGTGATCTTCGAGGAAGAGACCACGACCGTCGTTACGGCGACGTTCGACGCGACGATCGACGCAACCGGGGCAATCCGGCTGCGTGTCAAAGGCCACACAGGCGAGGAGCAGTCGGCATGACCACGGAAATCGACTTTCAGATCATGTGGAA
>JBEBXE010000116.1:0-9147 GCA_040391705.1 Aerobium aerolatum | reverse complement strand
CCACCCCTTCCATGGGAATGCCGATCATGACGGTGGTTGCGTGGGGAGGGGGCGGCGCTTCCGTTTTGCCTTCGTGGGGTGAAGCCGGAGAGGCTGCGTCCAGAGGGTCCTCCCCGGTGACTACGCGCCGGGCGTGCTGGAGCGAGCACACAAGCCGCGTCGCTCGAAAGGAGCGAAACGGTGCAGCGGACCGGATGCGGACAGAAATCGCCGAACGGGCGACCGCAAGGTCGCAACAAAACATCCAATGAGCGGTCTTTCGGTCGCCCGTCTTCCTGTTTTTGACAATGGCCAGACCGAAACGGGGCGTGGCAACGGTGAAACGTGCTGAACAGCCTGGTGCAGGCCTGACAACCGGTCCGGCTTTAGCTGCCGCGGTTCATCCGGCGGCGGTTGGTGCCGAGGCCGGTTTCTTCCAGCAGGCCCTTGCGCTTGGCGTCGTAGTAGTAGCCGCGCGCATAGTAGCGGACCGCCATGTCGTGGTTGCCATCGGCGACCAGATAGGCGCCGCGCAGATATTTTCCGGCATACATCAGGTTGGTTTCGGCATCGAGCAGCCCTTCCGCCGTCCCCTGATAGCCCATGGTGCGGGCTGTCGCGGGCAGGATCTGCATCAGGCCCCAATAGGGTCCGTTGCGCGCGGCGGGATTGAAGGTGCTTTCGCGTTTGACGACGCGGCGCAGGAGTTCGACCGGAATCTCGTGATGGACCGCGTATCTGGCGATCATCGCGTCGAGTTCGGGGCTGCGCGGCGCAACCTTGGTTCCCGGCCTCAGGATCGCAGCAGCCGGGCTCGCGCCCGGCGTCGGTCCGGCATAGGCGGACGCGCTGAGTGCTGCGGTAGAAACAAGGGTTTGCGTCGGGGCAATAGAAGTAACAACGGGGTCGGCGGCGGGATCGGCTTTTGTCGTCTCGGCAGCGGCGACATCGGTGGCGTCAGCGGTCAGCCCGGACGGGCTTGGCACAACAGCGACGTCGTCCGGCAGGACCGGATCGTCGGCTTCGACCACGGAGACCGGAGCGATCTGGTCGAGGCCTCCGCCTGTTGTCGAACAGGCAGACAGGAGGCCGGTGGCCAGCAATGCGCACAGCGCAAGATCAGGACGCAAACGAGGCAAACGGCGCTCTCTCTTTGGCGATCAGTATTTCCCCATCGAAACGCAGCAGTACAACAGCCGTCCCGTCGCTGCAAGTCGGCTCTTGTGAGGACCACCGCATCTGGAAGTCCGATCGAAAATGTTCCACATTCAGGCAAAGCAAGGAAAAGCCAGGTGCTGGCAAGGCGACGGAATTTGTGATGGCTGCTCATATCGTGTTTGACACCGCACTGGGGTTCTTCGCGTTGTCGTGGAGCGATGCTGGTTTGACGCGGGTTGCACTTGCACAGCCGACACATCCGCAAGCCGAGCACCAGACGGCGCGCTGGGGCACCACGTCTTTCGATCCGGACAGCGCCCCGCTGCCGGAGTTTGTCGTCGACGCCATGTCGCGCATCCGCCTTTATGCGACTGGCGCGGACGTCGACTTCACGCCCCTGCCCCTCGACCTCAGCGGTATCGACGGGTTTCGGCGCGCGATCTACCGGACGGCGCTGAAGCTGCGCCAGGGTGAAACGACCACCTATGGCGGGCTTGCCGAACAGGCCGGCTTTCCGACGATGGCGCGCGAAACCGGCCAGGCGCTCGGCCGCAACCCGCTGCCGCTGGTGGTTCCGTGCCACCGCATCGTCGCCGCCGGCGGCAAGCTCGGCGGTTTTTCGGCACCCGGCGGGGTGGTGACCAAGCAGCGCCTGCTGGCCCACGAGCACGCCGCGTTCGCGCCTGCGTCACCCGCGCAGACGGCGTTCGACTTCTGAGTCAGCAACGCTGTCGACACGCACAGTATCGCGACAAGCTTTTCTTGCGACACGCCGACAACTCGTCGTATAGTTGTCTCAGGATTCGTGTTGCGTCGGTTTCCTTGGTGCCTTTCCGTCAGTTCCAGTGTCAGTGCATGCATTGCTACGGCAAGAAGCGAACGACAAGGACAGCAAGCCATGCTCCTTCCTCATGACGACACCCACAAGCGCCGACTGACAGAGCGCTCCGAACTGACGATTGCTGCGGGTTTCCTGCTGGCGCGCGGTTTCGAGCAAGACGAGATCGCCGTACAGCTCTCGCGCTTCTACTATCTCGACATCGACGAGTTGAACCTCGTCGTCGAAAGCCTGACGGGGCCGGATCAGACGAGCCTGCCCAAGCACATGGCGTGACTGTCTAGACGGTGATCCGCTTGCCGGAGCCGGCCTCGAACAGATGCGCGGTGCCGGCGTTGATCGCCAGCGGCAGGACGTCGCCCTCGCGCACCTGGATGCTGCCCGGCAAGCGCACGATCAGTTCGCTGGACCGCGCATCGCCGTCAACGGGATGGCCATGCGCCAGCGTGTCGGCGCCCAGCGTTTCCACCGTCGTCACCTTGAGCTCGACATCGGCATTGTTGCGGTCGGACACCAGCGCCAGATGCTCAGGCCGCACGCCCAGCAGCACCGCGCGGCCGACGTCGGGCAGCACCGTGTCGCGCGGCTTGATGAAAGCCCCGCCGGCAAGCTTCACGCCCTTGCCCTTGTCCGCAACCTCGCCCGCGAGCAGGTTCATCGCCGGCGAGCCGATGAAGCCGGCCACGAAGACGCTGGCCGGCTTGTCGTAGATCGCCAGCGGCGTATCGATCTGCTCGGCGACGCCGGCATTCATCACCACCAGCGTGTCGGCCAGCGTCATCGCCTCGACCTGATCATGGGTCACATAGACGCTGGTCACGCCCAGCGAGCGCTGCAGGCTCTTGATCTCGATGCGCATCTGGCCGCGCAGTTTCGCGTCGAGGTTGGACAGTGGTTCGTCGAACAGGAACGCCTTCGGTTTGCGCACGATCGCGCGACCCATGGCGACGCGCTGGCGCTGGCCGCCGGACAGTTCGCGCGGCTTGCGTTCGAGGAATTCGCCGAGCCCGAGGATGTCGGCTGCTTCGCGCACCCGCTGGTCGATCTCGTCCTTCGGCGTGCCGCGATTGCGCAGGCCGTAGGCCATGTTGTCGTAGACCTTCATATGCGGATAGAGCGCATAGTTCTGGAACACCATGGCGATGTCGCGCTCGGCAGGCCCGATCGTGTTGACCACCCGCCCGCCGATCGACACCGTGCCGGAGGTGATCTCCTCAAGCCCCGCGATCATGCGCAACAGCGTGGACTTGCCGCAGCCCGAAGGCCCGACCAGAACGCACATCGTGCCATCGGGAATGTCGATCGAAACGCCCTTAACCGCTTCGACCTTGCCGCCATATACCTTGCGGACGTCTTTCAGCTCGACAGTCGCCATAAGCCTGAATTCTCACTTCTCGGTTTCAACAAGGCCTTTTACGAACCAGCGTTGCATGAACAGGACGACCAGAACGGGCGGAAGGATCGCGAAAATCGACGTCACCATCACCAGGTGCCACTGGGTGTCGGCGTCGGCAAACGAGATCATCTTGCGCAGGGCGATGACGATGGTGTTCATCTCGTTGCGGTTGGTGACCAGCAACGGCCAGAGATACTGGGTCCAGCCGTAGATGAACATGATCACGAACAGCGCCGCGATGTTGGTTTTCGACAACGGCAGCAGGATGTCCTTGAAGAAGCGCCACGGACCAGCGCCATCGACGCGCGCTGCTTCGAGCAGTTCGCCCGGAATGGTCATGAAGAACTGACGGAACAGCAACGTCGCCGTCGCCGAGGCGATCAACGGCAGGATCAGCCCGGCATAGGTGTCGATCAGGTTCAGATCGACCATCACCTTGTAGGTCGGCAGGATGCGCACTTCGACCGGCAGCATCAGGGTGATGAAGATCAGCCAGAAGAACACCATGCGGCCGGGGAAACGGAAGAACACGATCGCGAATGCCGACAGGATCGAAATGAGGATCTTGCCGACGGCGATGCCCAGCGCCATCACCGTGGTATTGAACAGCAACAGATCGACACCGACGCCGCCGATGCGGCCGACGCCGCCGAAAATCGCCTCGTAGTAATTGTGGAAGAATTGGGTGCCGGGCGTCAGCGGCAGCGGCGGACGCAGGATCGTCTGCAACGAATGCGTCGAGGCGATGAAGGTGTAGTAGATCGGAAACGCAACGACGAGGACGCCGAGGATCAGGATCGCATGCGCGATATAGCGCGAGCGCTTGCTGATGCCGAGCATCGCGCCCTGCTCGCGGCGACCAAAGACTTCGGCGGCGGTTTTGTCGGAAGTTGCATCAACCATAATGCACCTTCCTTTCGACATAGCGGAACTGGATGGCGGTCAGCGCGATCACCATCACCATCAGGATCACCGATTGCGCGGCGGAGTCGCCTAGGATCAGATTGACGAAACCGTCATGGTAGACCTTATAGACCAACGTTTCCGTCGCCTTACCGGGCCCGCCACCGGTCACCGCATGGATGATGCCGAACGTGTCGAAGAACGCATAGGTGGTGTTGATGACGACGAGAAAGAACGTCGTCGGCGCCAGCAGCGGAAACACGATCGTCCAGAACCGCTTGGTTTCGCCCGCCCCGTCGATGGCCGCCGCTTCGATCAGGGTTTTCGGGATGGCCTGAAGACCGGCGACGAAAAACAGGAAATTGTAGGAAATCTGCTTCCAGGCGGCAGCTGCAATGACAAGGACCATCGCCTGATCGCCCTTCAGCAGCGGGTCCCACGCATAGCCCGCCGAACGCAGCATATAGGCGAATGTGCCCATCGTCGGATTGAACATGAACAGCCACACCATGCCGGCAATCGCCGGGGCGACGGCATAGGGCCAGATCATCATCGTGCGGTAGAAGCCCTTCCCCTTGATGACCTTGTCGGCCATCACCGCCAGCAGCAGAGCGACCGACATCGCGATGAACGCCACCGCCACCGAAAACACCGCCGTGGTCTGCACCGAGTTGATGTAGCTGGGCTGGCTGAGCACATGGCGGAAATTGGCCAGCCCGACAAAACTCGTGCGCAGGCCGAACGGGTCTTCGCGCAACACCGACTGGTACAGCGCCTGGCTTGCCGGCCAGTAGAAGAAGATCCCGACAATGACGAGTTGCGGCAGGATCAGAACGTACGGCAGGACCTTGTTGGGAAATGTAACGCGTGCGGACACGTGGCCTCCTCGACCTGACGGGCATCACCCGCGCGGCTGGCGCGCGGGTGACAGGATCGTGGTTCCGGCGTCATGTGCGCCCGTTCGGACGCACAACGGCCGAACGGGGTTCTAGTTGCCGATCGCCTGCTGGATGGCAGCGTTGCCACGTTCAACGGCATTGTCGAGCGCCTGCTGGGCAGTCTGTTCGCCAGCGAGCATCTTTTCGAACTCTTCGTTCTGGATGTCGCGAACCTGGGGCAGGTTGACGAGACGGACACCCTTCGAGTTCGCTGTAGGAGCCTTGCCCATCATCTGCTGGATCGGAATTTCGCGACCCGGGTTCTTGTCGTAGAAGCCGGAAGCCTTGGTGGCTTCGTAGGCAGCCAGCGTCACCGGCAGATAGCCGGAAACCTGATGCAGGCGTTCCTGGATTTCGGTCTGCGACAGGAAGCTGAAGAACGACGCAACGCCCTTGTTCTCTTCATCCGACTTGCCGGCAAACACCCAGAGGCTGGCGCCGCCGGGGATGGTGTTCTGCGGTGCGCCTGCGGCTTCCGGATAGTAGGGCAACTGGCCCAGACCGTAATTCATGCCGGATTTGAGCACGTCACCAAGACCGCCCGACGATTCAGTCAGGATCGAGCATTCGCCCGACAGGAACAGCTGCTTGGCTTCCGACGTGCGGCCGCCGTAGCGGAACGTGTCGTCCTTGGCGAGATCGGCCAGATGCTGGAAGTGCGAGACGAACAGGCCCTTGTTGATCTCAAGCTCGACATCGACGCCGGCAAGGCCGTTTTCGTTGGTGCCGTATTGCAGGTTGTTCCACGCGGCAAAGTTCTCAAGCCCGATCCAGGTGAGCCAGGTCGAGGTCAGGCCGCATGGGGCAGCACCAGACGCCTTGATCTTCTTGGCAGCTTCGAACACTTCCGGCCAGGTCTTTGGCGGGTTGTCCGCATCAAGGCCTGCCTTGGCGAAATGATCCTTGTTGTAATACAGGATCGGCGACGACGAGTTGTAGGGGAACGACAGCATCGTGCCGTCGGGCTTGGAATAATACGCGACGATACCCGGCAGATATTCGTCCTTGTTGAATTCCTTGCCGGCCAGCGGCAACACTTCGGCCACAGGCATGGTCGCGCCTTCGGCAGCCATCATCACGCCGGTGCCGACGTCGAAAACCTGGATGATGTGCGGAGCCTGGCGCGCGCGAAATGCTGCAATGCCGGCATTCAGCGTCTCGGGATAGGTTCCCTTGAACACCGGGACCACTTTGTAGTCACTCTGGCCGTCGTTGAATTCCTTCGACAGGGTTTCAACAACTTCGTTATTTGCACCGGTCATTGCGTGCCACCACTGGATTTCAGTGACGGCAAAAGCTGCAGAAGAAGAGAGTAATGTGAACGTCGCAGCAAGTCCTGCCGCAAGAGTCTGGGTCTTCATGATGCGCTCCCGATATTTCGTTGGCGAAAAACCGGAGAACGGCAGCGCGGAACTCCTCCCCGCGTGCCTACTATCCGGCTACGCAACGGGGAGTATCGACGCTCTGCGACAGTTCGACAACAGTTTTGTTTCGCATTCGTGAAATTTCGTTCCAAAAGATGCGAATAAAACTTCTACCAAATCGAAAGTAAGGCGAAAGCCACAACGAAACGAAGCGCCGCCCCGATCAGTCGCGAAGATGTACTTTGCCGATCTGCACTGCCGAGCCGTCAACACCGAAGGCCTGATCAAGAAGAGCGGAAAGACCAAGAACACCCTGCATGTCGCTGCCGGCAAGCCGGGGCTTGCACAACAGGAAACCGCTCAGCATATCGGCGCCGGCATCGCACGCTGCCTGGAGATGACTGCGCGTCTCGATCCCCTCGACCCACACCGTCATGCCTTCGCGCTTGAAGCACTGGACCAGCGCGAAGAACAGCCGCAGCGCCGCAGCATTTTCGCAAACGCGCCGGAACCAGTCGCCGCCAATGGCCACGACGCCCGGCATCACCTGACGAATGGCCGGCAGGAACGGTTGCCCGGCAGGGCCGACCGCCAGGCAGACCCCAAGGTCGCTGAGATCGCGGCTTTGCGCTGCCAGCACCGCGTCCTGCATCTGATCCGCGTCGCGGAAGTGACAGATCAGTTCGGACGGATTGAGATCGGCACGGCGGATCATGTCGGCGAGTTCCGGCCCGCGCAAATCGCTGTCTTCGCGCCGCAATGCCAGAACCGGCTCGACGCCGTCGAGGCCGATATGGTTGTGATTGGCAAGGTGAAGCGCCGCCGCGACCCGGCTGGCGAAGGTGCGCGCCTCATCGTCCAGCCCATCCAGATAGGCTTTGGGCGGCAACGGCACGCCTTCGCGCATCGGCCGCAGAAACCCTTCCGCTGCAACGGCCTCAAGCACATCGTCGTGCCGGCGAAAGATCAATTGATAGGCATTGCGCAACACGACGTCGTCAAGACGCGCGGTCCACAAGCCGATTTCGTCACCCGAAATGACTGTATGCACTGTATTTCCCAAGCTCACGATGAAGAACGTCGCCCAAAAGGTCTTGTCGGCGAGATGCGTGAGCGCATCGCTGCGCTCGGTACGGTTGCAGGAGCCAAGGGACGCACCACAGCATGCGCTGCGCTGTAGCGTTCCTCGGCGCGCCGGATTGCGTCCGGCATGGCAAAGCTGGTGGGCGCGATTTCCGGCCGGGCCAGCACGTAGCCCTGCACCATATGCGCGCCGACTTCCTCGGCGATTTCGAGCTGCCAGCTTTCCTCCAGCCCCTCGAACACGATGGTGCAGCCACGGTCGGAAAACGTCGACACCATCACCGACAGCAGCGCGATCCCCGGCCGCGACTCCATCAGGCGGGCGATCCACTGCGCATCGAACTTGACGATGTCGGGACGCAGCGCGGCGACACGATCCATATCGGAATCCTCCGCGCCATAATCGTCCACTGCAATGCGGAACCCCTGGCCGCGCAGGATCGAGATGAACGCCTGCAGCGCGTCGGGCGACGCCGACTTCTGCTCCGTCACCTCGCAGACGACCCGGCTCGGATCGATATGAGCTTCGACGAGGGTCCGGCGCATCTCGCGCAAGGCACTGCGCGCCATCTCGCGGTCGACATAGACCGACGGATCGAAATTGACGAACACCTGCATGGCAGGATCAAGAAACAGTCCGGCGTTGAGCAGATGCAGGGCGCGCGTCAGCACTTCCACCTGCAACCGTTCACCGGCCGGCACCGAGCGGAAAAACGCCGGCGGCGACACCGCTTCGTCGCCCTGGAAAGGCCGGATCAAGCCTTCGAAGGCCGCGATGACGAGCTTGCCGTCGTCGAAACGGAAAATTGGCTGAAACGCGGATTTAAGCGTCAAAGGGCCCCACAGGCCAACCTGGGAGCCATCGTCCAGCTGAATCATATGAAACGGTTGGAAACCGTGCGACATATGCCTACCTCGACGCTGCCCTCCAGCCAAAAGAATCCCATAAAAGAGTTTAATGGTCGTTAAAGCGACAAAACTGCGCTGAACTCGGCTGGCATATCGTTCGGAGCTTGCGATTCCAGCGCCGATGCGACATTAAACGCCCGGCCGCAAAGAGCGGTCTTTTCCCGGATGGAGATATCATCATGGCCTTTCTCGCCGATGCCCTTTCACGCGTTAAGCCTTCCGCGACCATCGCGGTGACGCAGAAGGCACGCGACCTGAAAGCGAAAGGTCGCGACGTCATTTCTCTGGGTGCGGGCGAGCCCGATTTCGACACGCCGGACAACGTCAAGGACGCGGCCATCGACGCCATCAAGCGCGGCGAAACCAAGTACACCCCGGTGTCCGGCATCGCGCCGCTGCGCGAAGCCATCGCGGCAAAATTCAAGCGCGAGAACAATCTCGACTACACCCCGGAGCAGACCATCGTCGGCACCGGCGGCAAGCAGATCCTGTTCAACGCCTTCATGGCGACGCTGAACCCCGGCGACGAAGTCATCATCCCGCGCCCCTACTGGGTCAGCTACCCGGAAATGGTCGCGC
>JBEBXE010000115.1:0-9168 GCA_040391705.1 Aerobium aerolatum | reverse complement strand
ACGACAAGCTTGCCCTGCAGCGCCTCAAGGAAGCTGCGGAAAAGGCCAAGATCGAGCTGTCGTCGACGACCCAGACCGAGATCAACCTGCCGTTCATCACCGCCGATGCGACCGGTCCCAAGCACCTGACGCTGAAGCTGACCCGCGCCAAGTTCGAAAGCCTGGTCGACGATTTCGTCCAGCGCACGATCGGACCGTGCAAGGCAGCGCTCAAGGATGCCGGCCTCAAGGCTGGCGAGATCGATGAAGTGGTTCTGGTCGGCGGCATGACCCGCATGCCCAAGATCCAGGAAGTCGTGAAGCAGTTCTTCGGCAAGGAGCCACACAAGGGCGTCAACCCGGACGAAGTCGTTGCCATGGGCGCGGCCATTCAGGCCGGCGTGCTGCAGGGCGACGTCAAGGACGTGCTGCTGCTCGACGTGACGCCGCTGTCGCTGGGCATCGAGACGCTGGGTGGCGTGTTCACCCGCCTGATCGAGCGCAACACCACGATCCCGACCAAGAAGAGCCAGATGTTCTCGACGGCCGAGGATTCGCAGTCGGCCGTGACGATCCGCGTCTTCCAGGGCGAGCGCGAGATGGCGGCCGACAACAAGATGCTCGGCCAGTTCGATCTCGTCGGCATCCCGCCGGCGCCGCGCGGCGTGCCGCAGATCGAGGTCACGTTCGACATCGACGCCAACGGCATCGTCAACGTCTCGGCCAAGGACAAGGGCACCGGCAAGGAGCACCAGATCCGCATCCAGGCATCGGGTGGTCTGAGCGACGCCGACATCGAGAAGATGGTCAAGGACGCCGAGGCCAACGCCGAGACCGACAAGAAGCGTCGCGATGTCGTCGAGGCGCGCAACCAGGCTGAAGCCCTGCTGCATTCGTCGGAGAAGTCGCTGGCCGAGTACGGCGACAAGGTGACGGCTGAGGATCGCAAGGCGATCGAGGACGCGATTGCCGCGCTGAAGAGCGCGACCGAGAGCGAAGACCCGGATGCCGAGGACATCAAGGCCAAGGCCAACACGTTGGCGGAAGCTTCGATGAAGCTTGGCCAGGCGATGTACGAGAGCAGCCAGGCTGAAGCTGCCGAAGCTGACGCCCGCGCCGATGCGGCGAAGTCGGACGACGATGTTGTCGATGCCGATTTCGAGGAAATCGACGACGACGACGACAAGAAGTCGGCCTGATCCAGTCGGGCTGAACGAGAAAACCCGGCCTCGTGCCGGGTTTTCCATAGGTGGGCCGACGCGGTTTCGCGGGCCTTGTTGCTTTCGAACTATGGCATTTCCGGTGAAGGCTCACTAAATCGAGGTGCAGTCACGCGCACGACGAGCAAATCGTCCTGCGCGCCGGGAACCAAGGCGGGCGCGTCGCCCAGGGAAGACGATGAAGGCTGATTTCTACGAGACTCTGGGTGTCCAGAAGGGTGCAGACGAGAAGGAACTGAAGAGCGCGTTCCGCAAGCTCGCCATGCAGTTCCACCCCGACCGCAACCCCGGCGATGACTCCTGCGAACACAAGTTCAAGGAGATCAACGAGGCGTATGAAACGCTGAAGGATCCCCAGAAGCGTGCGGCCTATGACCGATTCGGCCATGCAGCGTTCGAGAACGGCGGTATGGGCCAGAACGGCATGGGCGGCGGCGGCTTTGCCGACATCTTCGAAGACATCTTCGGCGACATGATGGGGCGTGCGCGCCGTTCATCCGGCGGTCGCGAGCGTGGCGCTGACCTGCGCTACAACATGGAAATTTCGCTGGAAGAGGCGTTCGTCGGCAAGACCGCACAGGTGCATGTGCCGGCGTCGATGACCTGCGACGACTGTTCCGGCTCGGGCGCCAAGCCCGGCACCCAACCGGTGACCTGCGCGATGTGCGCCGGCTCGGGCCGCGTGCGCGCCAGCCAGGGCTTCTTCTCGATCGAGCGCACCTGCCCGCAGTGTCAGGGACGTGGCCAGACCATTCCCGACCCGTGCCAGAAATGCGCCGGCCAGGGCCGTACCACCGAAGATCGTTCGCTGTCGGTCAACATTCCGGCTGGCATCGAGGACGGCACCCGCATCCGGCTTGCCGGCGAGGGCGAGGCCGGCCTGCGCGGCGGTCCGTCGGGCGACCTCTATATGTTCCTGTCGGTGAAGCCGCATGAATTCTTCCAGCGCGATGGCGCGGATCTGTTCTGCAAGGTGCCGATCTCGATGACGACGGCAGCGCTTGGCGGTGCCTTCGAAGTCACCACCCTCGACGGCTCGCAAGCGCGCGTAAAAGTACCGGAAGGCACTCAGAACGCGACGCAGTTCCGCCTCAAGGGCAAGGGCATGCCGATCCTGCGCCAGCCGGCAGTCGGTGATCTCTACATTCAGGTTGCGATCGAGACGCCGCAGAACCTCAACAAACGCCAGCGTGAATTGTTGCAGGAATTCGAGGAAATTTCCTCGCATGACAACAATCCGCAATCGACGGGGTTCTTCTCGCGCATGAAGGACTTTTTCGAATCTTTCGGCGAACGCAGCTGAGGTCGGACACAGAATCGCCGCCGTCCCCTGTTTATTTTGACGGCGGCCTTGCATGAGGTTGCGTAAGGCCTACGTTACGGAAACGACATTTTCTAGCCTGGAGACGACGCACGGATGGCGCATACCCTACGTAGGTCGCTCGCGCGGCGGTTCGACGAAGAACTCAGGTTCTTCAAAGGTTGGATCGACAAACCGCGTGCCGTAGGCTCCATCGTTCCCACCAGCAGCTTCACCGCCAGAAAGATGGCTTCGGTCATCAATCCGTCGTCCGGCCTTCCCGTGCTCGAATTGGGGCCGGGGACCGGCGTCATCACCAAGGCGATCCTCGGGGCCGGTGTCGCGCCGTCGCAATTGACCTGTGTCGAGTATTCGGAAGATTTCGCCCGGCATCTGCGCCGCGATTTCCCCGGCGTCGATATCATCCAGGGCGATGCGTTCAATCTCGACGTCACGCTCGGCGACAAACGCGACACGGTGTTCGATTCGATCATCTCCGGCGTGCCGCTGCTGAACTTTCCCGTGCCGCAACGGGTTGCCTATCTCGAGGACCTGCTGGACCGGCTTCCCGCCGGGCGGCCGGTGGTGCAGCTGACCTATGGTCCGAAGTCCCCGGTTCCGCCGGGAAAAGGCAATTACACGGTCGAGCATTTCGACTTCATCCTGCGCAATATCCCGCCGACACAGCTGTGGATCTATCGTCGCGGTCACGCGTCCTGATCTCCCCATTGGCGCGCCCTGCCGGGGCGCGCAGCTGCGTTCCGCTTTGACGCGATATGGTCTATATCCGTGGCGACACAACGCGCCCGGAGAGCCGACATGAACCCCAAAATCCTCGTTTTTGCCGGATCGATCCGCTCGGGCGCGTTCAGCGGCAAGACCGCCGACGTCGCCCAGAAGGAACTGGCGTTGCACGGCGGCGACGTGACACGCATCTCGCTGGCCGACTACCCGCTGCCGATCATGGATCAGGATCTGGAAAAGGAAAAAGGCATTCCGGAAAATGCCACCAAGCTGGCCCGGCTTTTCGACGCCCATGACGCCGTTCTGATTGCGACGCCGGAATATAACGGCTCGATGCCGCCGCTGCTGAAGAACGCAATCGACTGGATCAGCCGTATCAAGAGCGACAGCGGCAAACCGTTGCGACCGCTGCCCGGCAAGGTGATGGCGATCTGTTCGTCGTCGCCCGGCCACTTCGCCGGCATCCGCTCGGCGTCGCATCTGCGCCAGATGCTGGCGCACCTCCAGGTGGAAGTGATCGCGGCGCAATGCTCGGTGCCGAACGCGGAAGAGGCGTTCGACGATGACGGCGCGTTCCGCGATGCGCGCAATCAACGCTCGATGACCAACGTCGCGTCCGCGTTGATCGCACGGGCGGCGCAGGAAGCGCGGCAGTCGGCCCGGTGAAGGCCTACTACCTGAGCCACCCGCAGGTGCAGATGGAGCGCGACCGGCCAGTTCCGCTGTGGCGTCTTTCCGATGTCGGGCGCACACGCGTGGTTTCGGTGCTGGGGCGACCGTGGGTCAGGGACGTGAAGCGCATCGTTTCGAGTGCCGAGACGAAGGCTGTTGAGACCGCCGCGCTCATCGGCGCGCATCTCGGCATCGCCGTCGAATTCCACGACGACATGGGAGAAAACGACCGCTCGTCGACCGGCTTCCTTGAGCCGCAGGCTTTCGAAGAAGCCGCCGACCGCTTCTTCGGCGCGCCGGACACAAGCTGGAACGGCTGGGAGCGGGCCCTGGATGCGGCGGATCGCATCGAGGCTTCGGTTCGTGCGGCATTGGCGGCGAAGCCGGGCGTCGGACCGGTCCTATTTGTCGGGCATGGCGCGGTCGGAACGCTGCTGAAATGCCGGATTTCAGGCCAAACTATAGACCGCCGGCACGATCAACCGGCTGGCGGGGGAAATCTCTTTGCGTTCGATGTTGCAGCGGCACGGGTGCTGTGCGACTGGACGGCGATGGAACATTATTGAAGGAGTGCCGCCGATGACTGATGCTGTTGCCGATCGCCTGATCGTAGGACTGGACCTGGCGAATGTCGCCGATGCCGAGAAGGTGGTGAAGGAACTGGATGGCGTCGCGCACTTCTACAAGGTCGGATATCGGCTGGCCTATAATGGCGGTCTGGAGTTTGCCCGCGACCTGGTGCGCGACGGCAAGCAGGTGTTTCTCGACCTGAAGCTGCTCGATATCGACAACACCGTGGCCGAAGGCGTCGAGAACATCGCCAAGATGGGCTTCAAGATGCTGACCCTGCATGCCTACCCCAAGGCGATGCGCGCGGCGGTGGCGGCGGCGAAAGGGTCGGACCTGATCCTGCTGGGCGTGACGGTGCTGACCTCGATGGATGCCGACGACCTCAAGGAAGCCGGCTATCACGAAGACCCGCAGACGCTGGTGCTGCGACGCGCCCGTCAGGCGCTGGACGCCGGCATGGGCGGCATTGTTTGCGCCGCGACCGAAGCGGCCGCGGTGCGCGCGATCGTCGGCCCCGATATGGCGGTGGTGACGCCGGGCATTCGCCCCGCCGGTGCCGATCAGGGCGACCAGAAGCGGGTGATGACACCGCGCGACGCACTGGTTGCCGGTGCGAGCCATCTGGTGGTGGCGCGGCCGATCATCGGCGCGCCGGATCGTCGCGCAGCCGCGCAGGCCATTCTGGCCGACATGGCGAGCGCCTGAGTTTATCAACCTGCGGAGGAGGACAGCGAAATGGCCAAGGGATACTGGATCGCCCACGTCAATGTGCGGGATGCCGAGCGCTACAAGGACTACGTCTCGACGGCCAAGCCGGCCTTCGAGCGCTTCGGCGCCAATTTTCTGGCGCGCGGCGGTACGTTTCACAGCCTTGAGGGCCGCGAGTTTGCCCGCAACGTCGTGATCGAGTTTCCGTCGCTGCAGGCAGCGCACGATTGCTACAACTCGCCGGAATATCAGGCCGCCAAGGCGATCCGCGTCACCGTTGCCGATGGCGAGATCACCATCGTCGAAGGTGCGTGACGGCTGAAAACAGGGCCTGATCGCTCTTGAAAGACCCGCGCCGGTGGAATTTTCTGCCGGTGCGTCATCGTTGCTGGTAATTTTATTCTATTGCATCGCAGCAAAAGACTGTTAGCTTTTGCACAATAGCATGTTGTTGACCGGCTGTTCCTTTCGCCGCTGCCGGCCGCGGCCTGAGGACGCCGATGTATTATCAGCTCTATGAACTGAACCACGCGATCCTGCAGCCCTACCGCGCCTATGCCGACGCGATGAAGCTGTTCTACCAGAACCCGCTCAATCCGCTGTCGTCGACGCCGATCGGCCGCACGGCTGCCGCCGCCGCCGAGGTGTTCGAGCGCACGACGCGCCGCTATGCCAAGCCGGCGTTCGGCCTCACGACCACCACGGTGGATGGCGAGGACGTGGCGATGCGCGAGCAGGTGACCTGGTCGCGGCCGTTCTGCGATCTCATCCATTTCGAGCGCGACCTGCCGCGCGACCGCAAACCCGACCAGAAACTGCTGATCGTCGCGCCGATGTCGGGCCACTACGCCACGCTGCTGCGCGGCACGGTCGAGGCGATGAGCCAGCACGCCGATGTCTACATCACCGACTGGACCGATGCGCGCATGGTGCCAACGTCGGACGGCCGCTTCGATCTCGACGACTACATCGACTACGTCATCGACATGCTGCACCACATCGGCCCCGGCACGCATGTGATGGCGGTATGCCAGCCGTCGGTGCCGGTGCTGGCTGCCGTCGGCGTGATGGAAGGGCGTGGCGACCGTTTCGCGCCGGCCTCGATGACGCTGATGGGCGGGCCGATCGACACGCGGCGCAACCCGACCGCCGTCAACAAGCTGGCCGAAGACAAGGGCATCGACTGGTTCCGCGACAACGTCATCATGCAGGTGCCGTTTCCCAATCCCGGCTTCACGCGCGATGTCTATCCCGGCTTCCTGCAGCTGTCGGGCTTCATGAGCATGAACCTCGACCGCCATATGACCGCGCAGAAGGACTTCTTCGTTCATCTGGTGAAGGACGACGGCGATTCGGCGGAAAAGCACCGCGAATTCTACGACGAATATCTCGCGGTGATGGATTTGACGGCGGAGTTCTATCTGCAGACCGTCGAAACCGTGTTCTGCAATCATGATCTTCCCAAGGGAACGATGACGCATCGCGGCGAACCGATCGACCTGAGCGCGGTGCGCAACGTGGCGCTGTTTACCGTTGAAGGCGAGAACGACGACATCTCCGGCCTCGGCCAGACCCAGGCGGCGCACGATCTCTGCGTCAACATTCCGCAGGCCAAGCGCGCCCACTACATGCAGCCCAAGGTCGGCCATTATGGCGTGTTCAACGGCTCGCGCTTCCGGGCGCAGATCGTGCCGCGCATCGCCGACTTCATCGCCAGCAACAGCCGCGAGCAGGGCAAAAAGCCTGCCGCCCCGGCAAAGCCGCGGCTGGTGACAGCGAAAAACTGACGCTTGCGCAGACGTCACTGTGGATATGTGGCCACAGTGACGTGCCCGCGGTAACCATGTCGGCAATCCTCACGATCGCGTCAATTGACTTCCCCCATCACTAGCCGTTAACGTTTCATTAACGACCTGAAGAATTAGTGAGCTTGGGGTTTGGGTGATTATGAAAGCCATGCATGGCGGGTGGCGGCTGTGGCCGCTTGCAGCGACAGCGTTGTTCTTTGCGGCGACCACCAGCAACACCTCTGAGGCGTCTGGGGTGCATTCGATGACGACCGGCGGCCTGACCTCGCAGCCGATCGGTCACTACGAATTCTGCCAGCGTAACAAAGCGGAATGCGCCGTGCGCGTGCGCGACAGCGGCCCGCTGACTGTTACCGACGACACCTGGAAGCTGATCACGCGCGTCAACCGCGCGGTCAACGAAGCCGTCACGCCGATGAGCGATTTCGACATTTACGGCAAGGACGAGTACTGGGCCTATCCCGACCAGGGCATCGGCGATTGCGAGGACTATGTTCTCGAAAAGCGCCGCCAGCTCGCCGCCAAGGGCATCCCGCTGTCGAACCTGCTGATTACCGTGCTGCGCAAGCCGGATGGCGAAGGCCATGCCGTGCTGACGGTGCGCACCGACCGTGGCGACTACGTCCTCGACAATCTCACCGACGATGTGCGCCTGTGGTACAAGACCGGCTATCAATTCCTCAAGCGGCAGGCCTCGACCCATACCGGTCGCTGGGTGACGCTGCGCGAAGACCAGAACATGCTGGTCGGCTCGGTCAACTGAGCCTGTCGGCTTCGCGAGACTGCGGAGCCTGAGGATTTCCAGCTTGTCAGGCGGCCTGCCGGGTCAGGCGTTCGCCGGCCATCCGATACGAAATCGCTTCCGCAATATGCAGCCGGCCGACCGAGCCGGTGCCTTCCAGATCGGCCAGCGTGCGCGCGACCTTGAGCACGCGATGATAGGCGCGCGCCGACAGGCCGAGCCGGTCGCTGGCATCGCGCAGCAAGGTGGTGGCGGCCAGATCCGGCGCGGCGACCTCTTCAATCAGAGCTGTCGGGCAGTGGGCGTTGATCGCCAGCGTGTCCAGTCCGAGGCCGGCATAGCGCGCCGCCTGAATGTCGCGCGCCCGCTGGACGCGTGACGCGACGATGGCGCTGGGTTCGGAGCGCGCCGGACCGATGAGGTCGGCGGCGGAGACGGCGGGAACGTCGACGCGCAGGTCGATGCGGTCCATCAACGGTCCCGAAATACGCGCCTGATAGTCATCCTGACAGCGCGGCCCACGCGCACAGCGATGCCCCGGCTCGCCCGCCATGCCACACCGACACGGGTTCATCGCGGCAATCAGCTGGAAGCGGGCCGGATAGGTGACGCGGCCATTGGCGCGCGCCACGATGCACTCGCCGGCTTCGAGCGGCTGGCGCAGCGAATCCAGCGCCTGCGGCGAGAACTCCGGCAGTTCGTCGAGGAACAGCACACCATGATGCGCCAGCGAGGCTTCGCCGGGCCGCACCCGCAAGCCGCCGCCGGTGAGGGCGGCCATCGTCGCCGAATGATGCGGGGCACGGAACGGGCGCCGGTCGGACAGCTTGCCGCCGGCGATCTCGCCCGCCACCGAGGCGACCATCGACACTTCGAGCAATTCGCGCGGCGACAGCTTTGGCAGGATCGACGGCAGGCGCTGCGCCAGCATCGACTTGCCGGAGCCCGGCGGGCCGATCATCAGCATATTGTGGCCGCCGGCAGCAGCGATTTCGAGCGCCCGGCGCGCCGCCTCCTGGCCTTTGATGTCGGCAAGGTCGGGCAACCCGGTCGGCGGGGTGTGCACTGCCGGTTGCGGGCGGGCGAGAACCTGCGTGCCGCGAAAATGATTGGCGATGGCGATCAGGCTGCGCGGCGCAAGGATGTCGATATCCGCCCCGGCCCAGGCGGCTTCCGGCCCGACGGCATAGGGACAGATCAGCCCCTTGTTCATCTGGTTGGCTCCCATGGCCGCCGGCAACGCGCCGACCACCGACGCAATCGTGCCGTCCAGCCCGAGTTCGCCGATGACCACGTAAGGCGCCAGCGCATCGGCGGGCAGCACCCCGATCGCCGCCATCAGGCCGAGCGCAATCGGCAGGTCGTAATGGCTGCCTTCCTTGGGCAGGTCGGCGGGGGCGAGATTGATGGTGACCTTCTTGGCCG
>JBEBXE010000114.1:0-9188 GCA_040391705.1 Aerobium aerolatum | reverse complement strand
GAACCACGCGCTGGAGGGAATACTCAGCATCAAACGCGGTGACGGGATTGCCGGAGGCAAACCTGGCGTCCGGGTTCATCGTAAAGGTGAAGGTCTTGCCATCGTCCGAGACAGTCCAGCTCTCGGCCAAAACACCCTTGATATTGGACGGGTCGCTCACATCGAAGGAAACCAGCGGCTGATAGATCTGATTGCTCGTCAAAACGCCACCCACTTCGGAAACCTCGCCGGGATCCAGGCTGATCACGTCATCAATGGCATCGGCCACGACGAGCGTGTCATCAGGTGTACGCGCCATCGTAGGCGCCAGGCTGGCCGACAACGCGAACGCCGCGGCCGCCAGTGTGTTGATGATCTTCATTTTCCTCCCTTTCGATCTCTTGCCGATCCTCCCAGACCGGCGACGGATTCATTTGAAAACTGGCAGGGTACCAACCCATAGTTCTACCGCGGTGGTTTCTCCCACCGTCGAGGTTCGGTGCGGCTGATCTGACTGGAAATGCATGGAATCGCCCTTTTGCAGCACATGGGTCTCACCAGCGATTTCGTAGCGAACGCTGCCCTCCAGGATGAACACGAACTCCTCGCCGGCATTGCGCATGACCTCGGAGACCTGCCCCGGCTCGCGATGCACAAGACAGGCATTGAGCTGCGCACCGGGAAACCCCCGCCCCATGAGCTCATATTTTCGACTGGGATCACCAAGGGTGAACACTTCCCGCTCATTGTTGCGGGTCACCACACTCGGATGCCGCCATGGAGCGATGAAGGATGCGACACTCATTCCAAGCGCCTCGGCGATCTTGTGCAGTGAAGACAGCGATGGCGTTGAAACACCCCGCTCCACCTGAGACAGAAAACCGATGGAGACCCCCACCTCATCCGCCACCTCCTTGAGGGTCTTGTCCAGTGCGCGGCGACGCCGGCGGATGTCACGCCCGAGATCCGCCTTGCTTATCGGCGCGGAACCGGGCGGTTCGTTTTCACTCCCCAATGCAATTCCCTCCCCGGCAGACACATTCGTAGGTCAGATGCCAAACTTCAATAATTTATGTATTAGTTCAATTTTTGAAGTGACACAAGCTCGATCCTGTTGCGGTTCCTGATCTGACCCAAGGCCAGGGTTCCCGCACCCCACGAAAAACGCATGGGAACATCACTAAAACATTTTTTAGTGACGGATCAAAGCACCCTCCTTACATTCGCTTCATGCTCCCGGAGGAAAGCAGATTTCCATGCTATGTCTCCGCGAGGCGACACAATTTTCAGGGACCGATAATGCCAAGAAAGAAAACACCCCTCTCAAACCAATCCTTGTCCGACCAATCGGTCTCCACACCAACCGACACCGCCCCCACCATCGGCGCCACGATTCGCAAACGTCGCAAGGCATTGGGAAAGACACTGAGCGAGGTGGCTCAGGCAGCGGAACTGACGATAGGCTTCATTTCGCAGGTGGAGCGAAACATAAGCTCGCCTTCTATCAGTTCCCTCATGGCGATCGCTACTGCGCTCGATACAAGTGTTGAAGAACTGGTGCGGGTGAAGGAAGAGTTTCGCGAATACATTCCCGCGAACAGGCGCCAGACCTATGCGATCGGCGCTGATAACCGACTCTATGAGAGACTGGGTCCAGGCTTCTCCGGTGCATTGTTTTACCCGCTACTCATCCATCGCCCGCCCGGCCAGGAGTCGGAGCACATGTGCCACCCCGGCGAGGTGTTCTGCTACCTGATGGCTGGCGAGATGGAATATCATCTCGGTGACGAGATCTTCCAGATGCGGGCTGGTGACACGATCCATCACAATACCGAAAAGCCTCATTTCTCCCGTGTTACGGGCGACGTCGAGACCACCGAACTGTGGGTCAGCACCACACCCAGCCGTGCGCTTTCAAGCGGCCTCGGAGCGTTCTCAAGATAGAAGCAGGCCGGCTGTTCGTGAAATTTGAGCGGCGACTAAAAAAGATTTTAGTAATAGCGAAATATGTTGTATTGATTTCTCCATTCGATACCTAATCGATCTGGGAGGAACAGACATGCATCACACACTCAAAGCGGCAACGGCGCTTGTCGTTGCCGGCCTTGCCACATCGGCCCTTGCGCAGGAACGCGGCGGAACGCTGAATTTCGCACGCTATGATGGATCGAATCTGATCGATCCGATCTATGCCGATAGAAATCCCGACATCTGGATGGTCGGCAGCCTTTTCGACACATTGCTGCGCCCGAGCGCAGACGGAAACGGGGTCGAGCCGGGCCTGGCGGAGAGCCACTCGGTTTCCGAGGACGGCAAAACCGTGACGCTGACCCTGCGGGAAGGGCTTACCTTCTCCGATGGCTCACCTTTGACCGGTGATGACGTGGTCTTTTCGCTCGATCGCGCCCGCAACCCGGATCTTGGCCCATGGGCCAATCTTCTTGGCACCATCGGAAGCGTTTCGGCCGACGGGCGTGAGGTGACAGTGACACTCACCACTCCCGATCCAACCATTCTCTCAATGCTTGCCACCTTCACCACAGGCATTGTGTCGAAAGCGGCTTTCGAGGCGGCCGAAGGCGAGACCGATCAGGAGAAATCCGCTGCCATTTTTGCGGCCGGGGGCCCCGGTGTCGGCTCCGGCCCCTTCTATCTGTGCGGCTTTCAGCAGGGAACATCGATGGATTTCTGCGCCAATGAACATTACTGGCGCATGGGTGCGGACGGCAAGGCGCTTCCCTATCTGGAGCGTGTTCATTTCGAGATCATTCCTGACGATGCCACCCGCATTTTGAAGCTGCAGGCCGGCGAGATCGATATTGCGGAGTTCATTCCTTTTTCGCGCATCGGAGAGCTGGAGGCCGACCCGAAGGTCGATATGAACCTGTTCCCCTCGACCCGCATCATCTATTCGCCGATCAACACCCGCGAGACGCGTGCCGATGGCAGCGCCAACCCGCTTGCCGACAAGCGCGTGCGGCAGGCCCTTAATCACGCCACCAACAAGGAGGCCCTCATCGGGCTTGTGTTGCAGGGTGCCGGCAAGCCGATGACATCGCCCCTGATGGCTGCGGCCACCCCGCTCGCCGTCGATATGGACCCGCTCTACGGCTATGACATGGAAAAGGCGAAAGCGCTGATCGAAGAGGCGGGCCTCGAATCGGGAACGAAGATCGCTTTCACGACGCTTGCAGGTTCCGCTGATGACAGCACGATCTTCGCCGCCCTTCAGCAGATGTGGGCGCCGCTGGGGATCAAGCTTGAGGTTGAGCAGGTGGACGGGCCGACGCGCGGCGCGAAGAACCGCTCCGGCGAGTTCGATATTCACACCTATGGTTGGGTCAATGATGTGAACGATCCGAGCCAGGTGGTGAGCTGGCTTGGTTACACGCCCACAGCCAAGGCGGTCGGGACCGGCTGGTCCAATGACGAGTTCAACGCGCTTTTCAAGGCGTCAGCGGGAGAGATCGATCCCAAAAAGCGCGCCGAACAATATGCGCGTATGCAGGAGATCTATGCCGAGGAGGCGCCGTTGCTCTTCATGTATGAAACGCCATTTGCCGTGGCCGTAGCCTCCAAGGTCGAGGGATATGTCCAGACACCACTCGGCAACAACGTCTTTGACGAGGCGTTCCTGAGCCGCTGAGCTCCGGTGCAACGCCCTCTTGTGAAACGCCGCCGGTCATCATGCCGGCGGCGTGGCAAATGATGAGGACCCGATGGCCCTTCTTCAATACATTCTGAATCGCCTGATATTGATGGTCCCGACCTTTTTTCTGGTCATGGTCATCATCTTTCTTCTGGTGCGCTTGTTGCCTGGCGATCCTGCCATTGCCCTCGACGGCGACCGAGCTTCGGACGCGGACCTTGCCGCAATCCGCGAACGGCTTGGGCTCAACGAGCCCCTGCTCATGCAGTTCTGGCTGTTCCTGACCAACACGCTGAAAGGGGATCTCGGCACCTCCATCCTGATGCGCGCGCCTGTGATCGACGTCATCATGAACCGGCTGCCGACCACGGTCTTCCTCACCGTCTATGCGATCTGCCTGTCGCTGGTCATCGCCGGCCCGCTTGCATTTGTGGCAGCGCTCAACCGGGGACGCTGGCCCGACAACATCATCCGAAGCGCCTTTCAGGTCGGTCTCTCCATGCCGGTTTTCTATATCGGCCTGATCCTGCTCACCTTTCTTGCAGCCCAGCTTCGCTGGTTCCCCGTGGGGGGCTATGGCGAGACCTTCTCGGCCCAGCTCTATCATCTCTTTCTGCCGGCCATTGCGGTGGCGCTCTACACATCGGCCATCATCATGCGCAATCTGCGCTCGGCCGTCATCGAAGTGCTGGATGCGGAGTATGTGCAGTTCGCCCGCGCCAAGGGCCTGCCCGTGCGCCTCATCCTTGGCCGGCATGTGCTGCGCAACGCGCTGATCTCCACCATCACGCTGGTGGGGCTGTCCATCGGCAACATGATGAGCGGAACGCTTGTCACGGAAACGGTCTTTGCCGTCCCCGGCGTCGGGCGCCTCATGCTGGAAGCCATCTTCGCCCGCGACTATCCCCTGATCCAGGGCCTGACGCTCACCTTCGCGGTTCTCGTCTCGCTGGTGTTCCTGCTCACCGATCTGTGCCAGAGCGCGCTTGATCCGAGGATACGACTGACATGACTGACACTGCCGTCTCTGCCCCGGAGGGCCGCGAGACCCGGCTGCGCATCGCCTTGCGCAAACCGGGCTTCCTTCTGGGCATCGCCATCATCGGGTTTTCCACCATCCTTGCGGTGTTTCCGGAGGCCTTCGCGCCCTATGATCCCAATTTCATCGACTACAACGCCGTCAAGCAGCCACCCAGCAGCGCTCATCCCTTCGGCACAGACATGCTGGGCCGCGACAGTCTGAGCCGCGTCATCTCGGCCTATACGGTCAATATGCAGATGGCATTTCTGGCCACGGTCTTCGCCATGCTGATCGGCGTCGTGGTCGGCGCGCTGGTAGGGTACTATCGCGGCATTGCCGACATTATCTTCGGCCGGCTTGTCGATGCGATCATCACCTTTCCGTTTCTCGTTCTGGTGATCGCGGTGGTTGCCGTTCTGGGGCCGGGCCTAACAAACATGTACATCGCCATCACGCTGGTGGGCTGGGTCTATTACGCCCGGCTGATGCGTGCGGAAGTCATCGCCCAGATGGGCAATGACTATGCGGCGGCGGGCATCGTCATGGGCTATTCGGACCGGCGCATCATCTTCCGTCATCTCCTGCCAAACGCCATCACCCCGGTCGTGGTCTACTGGATGACGGACATGGCGCTTGCCATCCTGCTGGGCTCATCGCTTGGTTATCTGGGCCTTGGTGCACAGCCACCGCAGGCCGAATGGGGTGTGCTGATCGCCGAGGGACGCAATTTCATCACCACCGCCTGGTGGCTGAGCCTCATGCCCGGCATTGCCATTGTGCTGACTGGTCTCGGTTTCTCGCTTATCGGCGACGGGCTGGCCGACCTTCTGCGCCCGCGCGGTTGAGAATGGAGAGCATCATGACCACTCAAACCATTCTCGATGTGAAGGGCCTCAGCACCACCTTTGCGCGCGGCAACTCCGCCTTGAAGGCGGTGCGGGATGTAAGCTTTTCGGTGCGAGAGGGCGAAGTGCTTGGCCTTGTGGGCGAAAGCGGCTCGGGCAAGAGCGTGACGCTGCGCTCGCTGCTTGGCCTGTCGCGGCGCTACGGCAAGGTCAGCGGAGAAGTTCGCTGGATGGGGCAGGACATATTGAGCCTGCCCGAGCGCAAACTGCGCCCGATCCGGGGCGGCGAGATCGCCATGATCTTTCAGGAGCCCATGACCTCGCTCAATCCTCTTCTGACAGTCGGTGTGCAACTCACCGAAACGCTGAAGGCGCATACGGATCTTGGCCGCGCCGCCCGGCGAGATCGCGCCATCGAGATGCTGGACCATGTGGGCATACCCGATCCCGCCTCGCGCCTTGATGCCTATCCGCACCAGTTTTCCGGTGGCATGCGTCAACGTGTCATGATCGCGATTGCGCTTGCCGCCGAGCCGAAACTGCTTCTGGCCGACGAGCCGACAACCGCCCTTGATGTCACCATTCAGGCGCAGATCCTCGATCTCATCCTGTCTTTGGCCGATGAGATGAATATGGGGGTCATTCTCGTCACCCATGATCTCGGCGTCGTGGCACAGACCTGCGAGAATGTGGCGGTGATGTATGCGGGGCGCATCGTGGAACAGGGGCCGGTGCGGCAGGTTCTGCGCGCGCCCCGGCATCCTTACACTGAGGGGCTGATGCGCTCGGTGCCGCAGGATGTGCCGCCCCGCACCCAGCTTTACTCGGTCCCCGGCACACCGCCGGGCCTTGATGCCCTGCCTACCGGATGCGCCTTTGCGCCGCGCTGCCAGAATGTGAAAGACATTTGCCGGACAGAGCGCCCCCCATTGGCGGCGATCTCAACGGCGCGCCTGGCCGCGTGCTTCAATCCTGTTTGTAATAGCATGGAGGCCTCCCGATGAGCGAAACCGTCATGCAGATCCGGGATCTGGGATTGGAATTTCCCACTCCCCGCACGCTTGTCGATGTGATCCGTCGCCGCCCCGCGCGGGTGGTCCGCGCGCTCAATGGCGTGAGCCTTACCCTTGAAAAGGGGGAAACGCTCGGTGTCGTCGGAGAGTCGGGTTGCGGGAAGTCGACACTGGCCCGCTGCATTGTGCGACTCTACAAGCCGCAGCATGGCGGCATTCATTATCGTGGCGAGGATATTTTTGCCTCTGAAAGCAAACATGACCGCGATTACAATCGCCGTGTCCAGATGATGTTTCAGGACCCTTATTCCTCGCTCAACCCGCGCATGTCCGCCGGGCAGATATTGGAAGAAGCGCTGCGTGTCCACGGCATGCGTCCCGAGAAAGAGATCCCGGCGCGCGTTGCCGAACTGCTCGATCTGGTGCGCCTGCCGCAGGATGCGGCGGCCAAACTCCCGCACGAATTTTCCGGCGGCCAGCGCCAGCGCATCGCCATTGCCCGCGCCCTGGCGGTGGAGCCGGAAGTGCTCATCGCCGATGAGCTTGTTTCTGCTCTCGATGTCTCGGTTCAGGCGCAGGTGGTCAATCTACTGTTGACCTTGCAGGAAGAGCTCGACCTGACCATCCTGTTCGTCGCCCATGATCTACGCCTGGTACGTCATGTTTCCAACCGCGTTGCGGTCATCTACCTGGGACGCATCGTGGAGATCGGCGACAGCGAAACGCTCTTCGCCAGCCCTTCACATCCCTATTCGCAGGCGCTCCTGAGCGCCGCGCCCTCGCTTGATCCCGATGAAAAGGGCAATGCCATCAGGCTGGAGGGCGAACTGCCGTCACCGCTCAATGTGCCGCCGGGCTGCCCCTTCCATGTGCGCTGCCCGCACGCCACCGATATTTGCAGAAAGGACGTACCCGCATTGCGGCCCATCGAGGGGCGCGGCGAGGTTGCCTGTCATCATGCCGAAGAGGTCAAACACCATGCTTGATACCGCCCGCCGCAGCACCGCTGAGATTATTGCCGCCCTGCGCGAGGAGCTATCGGAACGAGCGCTCGACGCATTCATCCTGCCGCGTTTCGATGCGCATCAGGGCGAGTATGTAGCCCCCCACGACCAGCGCCTTGCCTATGTGACCGGATTTACAGGCTCGGCCGGCATGGCGATCGTCACGGCGAAGACCGTCGCGCTTTTTGTCGATGGCCGCTATCAGGTGCAGGCGCGCAATGAATGCGCCGGGCCCTTCTTCTCGCAACATCATCTCTTTAACGAGCCGCCGGAAAGCTGGCTGGCACAGAATGCCCAGAAGGGCTGGCAAGTCGGTTATGACGCGATGCATCTGCCGCCGAACTGGTTCGATCGCTTCGCCCGCGCCTGCGACAAGGTTGAAGCCCAGCTTGTCGCGCAGATCCCGAACCCTGTGGACGCCGTCTGGCCGGACCAGCCCGCCCCGCCCATGGGGCGGATCAGCGCTTTCCCTCTCCAATTCTCCGGACGGAGCAGCAAGGACAAGTCGCTTGACCTCGCCGCAGCCCTTGAGCGCGAGAACGCCGATTTCATCGTCGACACCCAGCCGGACAATATTGCCTGGCTTCTCAATGTGCGCGGCGCCGATGTCGCCTTCAATCCCATGCCGCATTCCTTCGTTCTGGCCGGGCGTGATGGTAAGGTGGTGTGGTTCGTTGCTTCGCAGAAGCTGGACGATTCCTTGCTGGACAGCCTGCCCGACCACATCGAACTTCAGCCGTTCGATGCATTCCTGCCGACGCTGGAAAAACGTATCAGTGCCGACCAGCGCGTGCTGATCGATCCCGATTTCTCGCCTGTAGCCGTGCGCCAAGCGCTAGAGGAATGCGGGGCGACGGTTCTTTGCAAACCAGGGCTTCTGACATTGGCCAAGGCCGTCAAAAATCCGGTGGAGCTGCAAGGCATGCGCAATTGCCATCTGGATGACGGCGTTGCATGGACAGAGTTCCACGCATGGCTCTCGGAAACGGTGCCGGCGCGGGCCAAGGCGGGCAATCCGGTCAGCGAACGCGAGGCCGAGGACAAAATTCTGGAGCTGCGCAGGGCACGTCCCGGCTTCATCAGCGAGAGCTTCAATTCGATCTCGGCGGCAGCCGGTAACGCAGCCATGTGCCACTATGCGACGAGCCCTGAGCGCAACGCGTTGATCCTGCCCGAAACCCCCTATCTTCTCGACAGTGGCGGGCAATATGAGACGGGCACCACCGATGCCACGCGCAGCTTCTCGTTCGGCACCCGGCCCGAAGGCTATGACCGTGCCTACACGGCTGTGTTCAAGGCCTTTCACGCTTTGATGACGCTTCGTTTCCCGAAAGGCACACAGGGCCATCATATTGATGCGATCTGCCGGCGCCCCTTGTGGGATCTGGGACTGGATTATGATCATGGTACCGGCCACGGTGTGGGGCATCAACTTTCGGTGCATGAGCAGCCCCAGCGCATCGGCAAACCCTACAACCCGGTGGACCTTAAGCCGGGAATGGTCCTGTCGATTGAGCCTGGATACTACGAGGCGGAGAATTTCGGTATACGCATCGAAAATCTTGTCGAGATCGTCGAGGAAGAGGATGGTTTCTTGGCGTTCCGCAATCTGACCCATGCTCCGATTGAAACGCGAATCCTGTAGGTTGAAGCTCTGACCGAGCTCGAGCGCCAATG
>JBEBXE010000113.1:0-9350 GCA_040391705.1 Aerobium aerolatum | reverse complement strand
GCGCGCGGGTCTTCGTCGCGGAAGCACGGCGCAATCTGGAAGTAGCGGTCGAAGCCCGCCACCATCAGCAGCTGCTTGTACTGCTGCGGTGCCTGCGGCAGCGCAAAGAACTTGCCCGGATGAATGCGGCTCGGAACCAGGAAGTCGCGTGCGCCTTCCGGCGAGGACGCGGTCAGGATCGGCGTGGTGTATTCGGCAAAGCCGGCACCTTCCATGCCCTTGCGCATCGAAGAGACGATCTTCATGCGCTGGACGATGTTCTTGTGCAGCGTGTCGCGGCGCAGGTCGAGGAAGCGATACTTCAGGCGGATGTCTTCAGGATAGTCCGGCTCGCCGAACACCGGCAGCGGCAATTCCTTCGACGCCGACAGCACTTCCATGTCCTGGGCGAAAATCTCGATCTCGCCGGTCGGCAGATTGGCGTTCACCGTGTCGCCGGTGCGGGCCTTGACCTCGCCATCGACGCGGATGACCCATTCGCCGCGAACCGTTTCGGCGATCTTGAAGCACGGCGAATCCGGGTCGGCGACGATCTGCGTCAGGCCGTAATGGTCGCGCATGTCGATGAACAGCAGACCGCCGTGGTCGCGGACGCGATGGACCCAGCCGGAAAGGCGAACGGTCTGGCCGACATCGGCCTTTCTCAACTGAGCGCAAGTATGGCTGCGATAACGATGCATGGTCATGAACAAGTCCGGATAGAGAGAGCAAGCCGGAAACGGAATCCCAGCGCCAAATTCGGGCGGAAAAGCGCATGCGCTGCCGCTTTTGTCAAGGTGAAGCCGTCCAGCCCGGCGGTTTTCGCCGGATATAGTACCTGGGCAGCTCAGATGCTGGCCCAGCATCGATCCCGACTTTGACCGTGGCGCAACCGCACCGAGCCACCTATAGAGTGATCAACATCACTCTTCTGCTTTGCGGCATCGATGACCAGCATACGGCCACTTATCCCCATCTTGACTGCTGCGGGCATCCTGCTCGGCGGGAACGGGCTCCAGGGGACGCTCATTGCGGTACGCGGCGCGCAGGAAGGTTTTTCCGCCGCCAGCATCGGCTTCATGGGCACGGCCTATTTCGCCGGGTTTCTGATCGGCTGCCTCATCATCATCCGTATGCTGCGCGCAGTCGGCCACATCCGTGCCTTCTCCGCACTCGCCGCCATTGCCGCCGCCGCAACCCTGCTGATGGCAACCGTCGTCGACGAGAGCATCTGGACGATTGCCCGCTTCTTCAGCGGCATCTGCTTTGCCGGGCTGTTCACCGTGATGGAGAGCTGGCTCAACTCCGGCGTACCGAATGCCGACAGGGCGCGCGTTCTTGGCCTCTATCGCGTCATCGACCTTGGCGCGGTGACCGGGGCGCAGTTCCTGATTCCGATCATCGGGTCGGAAGGGTTTCCGATCTTTGCGGTGATGGCGATGATGATCACGCTGTCGCTGGTGCCGGTGTCTTTGGGCGACCGCTCCAATCCGGTGCCGCCCGACGACGTCAAGCTCGATCTGCGCCGCGCCTGGCAGATCTCGCCGATCGCCGCCATCGGCTGCACCGCCATCGGCATGACCAACAGCGCCTTCCGCACCATGTCACCCGTCTATGCCCAGGCCATCGGCATGTCGGTGGCCGACGTCGCGACCTTCGTCAGCCTGTCGATTATCGGCGGCGCGCTGATCCAGTATCCGCTTGGCTACGCCTCGGACCGCGGCGACCGGCGTACGGTGCTGCTGGTTACCACCACGCTGGCCTTGTCGGTCGCCGTCGTACTGATGCTAGCGGGCAGCAGCGACCGGATGCTCAATTTCGGACTGATCTTCGTCTTTGGCGCGTTCGCCATGCCGCTGTTCTCGCTGTCCGCAGCCCACGCCAACGACCGCGCCGAGAAGAACGAATATGTCATGATCAATGCGGCGCTGATGCTGTTCTACTCCTTCGGCGCCATTGGTGGGCCGATGGCCGCAGCCGCAATGATGGAATGGTACGGCCCGCACGCGCTGTTCACCTTCACCGCTGTGGTCTACGCGTCCTTCATCGTCTTGATCCTCTACCGCATCAGGCTGCGTCCTCCGACGCCCAGCGACCAGCGCGGCCGCTTCACCGCACTTTTGAGAACTTCCACCATTTTCGCCCGTCTCGTTCAAAAGCCGGCTGCGGATGACAAGAAGGACACAGAGACGGGGGAAAGCGCCGCCAAGAGCGACTGAAACGCTTGACGTCGCGGCTTTCGGCTGAAATGGAGGCTTATTGCCGAAAAAAAGAAGCTAGATGCAGCTAATTACGACCCAAGACGAACTCGACGCCGTCATCGAAACCCTCGGGCGTTCCGATTTCGTCACCATTGATACCGAATTCATCCGCGAGACGACCTTCTGGCCGGTTCTCTGCCTGATTCAGCTCGCCAGTGCCGACACCACGGCGCTGATCGATCCGCTTGCGCCGGGCCTCGACCTTGCCCCGTTCTTCAAGCTGATGAAGGACGAGACCACGATCAAGGTGTTCCATGCCGCGCGGCAGGATATCGAGATCGTCTTCCATCTCGGCGGCTTCATTCCCCATCCGGTGTTCGACACCCAGGTCGCCGCCATGGTGTGCGGCTTTGGCGACAGCGTCTCCTACGACCAGCTGGTGCAGAAGATCACCGGCACGCGTCTCGACAAGTCGTCGCGGTTCACCGACTGGCGTCATCGTCCGCTGTCGGAAAAGCAGCTCGAATATGCGCTGGCCGACGTCACCTATCTCATCGAAGTCTACAGGCACCTCAGTGCCCAGTTGGAGCGCGAAGATCGCGCTCATTGGCTGAACGAGGAGATGAGCCTGCTGACGGCGCTCGAGACCTACGATCCGCATCCCGAAGACGCATGGAAGCGCCTGAAGATGCGGGTCAAGAAGCCGCAGGAACTGGCGATCCTGCAAGCGGTTGCCGCATGGCGTGAACGCGAAGCCCGCGAGCGCAACGTGCCGCGCGGTCGCGTGATCAAGGATGACGCGCTGTTCGAGGTCGCACAGCAGGGCCCGGCGACTGCCGAAGCGCTCGGGCGGTTGCGCACCATCCCGAAAGGCTGGGAACGCTCGTCGACAGCGGCAGCGTTGCTCGCCGTGGTCAATACCGCGCTCGAAATCCCGAAGGAAGATCTGCCGAAATTGCCCAAGCACGTTCAGCAGCCGGAAGGCACCAGCGCCGCGGCTGAATTGATGAAAGTGCTGCTGAAGCTGGTCGCCGAAGAATACGGCGTCGCCCCCAAGGTGCTCGCCTCTTCCGACGACATCGAAAAGATCGCGGCCAAGGGCGAGGACGCCCCAGTTCCCGCCATGCAAGGCTGGCGACGTGAAGTCTTCGGCGAACGCGCGCTCGAACTGGTTCGCGGCGACATCGCGCTCAAATTCGACAACCGCAAGATCACCATCTTCACCCCGGAAAAGCCGGCAGCTTAGTTCTCCCCTTCGTCATCCTGACCAAGGGGAGCAGCCCCGATGGGGCATGCTTGCGCGTCGTCAACGTCACGTGAACCAACAACCGGTCGCGCCGGTCAATGGGTCCCGGATAGCCTTCGGCTTCCGGGATGACGGACGTTTTCGTATTGCCACCAACCTTCGTCATCCCGGTCAAGGGAGTGAAGCGACTGCCGAGCCGGGACCCATTGGTAATCTGTCATCGGGAATAGCCTGACAACGCGCATACGCGCCGCCGCCAGGCAGCTCCCACTCACTCGCCGACGACGATTTCCATTTTGCGGCCAAGCACTTTGGCCAGTTGGGTCATGCGCCCTGCCGGGCGTTCGCCCACCAGGCCAGCGTGGCTGGCGGGGACGACGAGTTGCAGCACGTCGTCGTTTTGTCGCCACTTCAGCTTCGGCATCAGCCCCGGCATCGAGGCCGAGAAGAGATAGACGACGCGCAGCAGCGCGCCGAGGATGCGCGCGCGCGCTAGATGGTGCGGACCGGCAAGCGTGCGCATCACCGGGGACACGACATCCTCGTCAACGCCTTCGTGGCGAAACAGGCTGGTGAGGCCGATAAACGCCCTCCCCGGATGGTCAACACCGATGAACGATGCGTGGGCGATGATGTTGAGCGATTGCGCGCCGCGATATTCGGGATGGGCACGCCAGCCGATATCGGTCAGCAGGCAGGCCGCCTGCCGATAGCGGCGATCTTCCTCGCTTTCCTGAAACCCGAAGGCGCTGAAGGCTTCGCCGGTCCAGGTCGCGAGTTCGTGGGCGTGGGCGACCGAGCGGGAACGTAGCAGCGCCAGTTCCTCAGCCGCAGAAATCAGCGGATCGACGCGTTTCTGCTCCTCGCTGAGCTGCGAATAGAGAAATCCTTCGCGTACGCCGAGCGCCGACACCACGATCCGCGACGGCTTCATCGCCTCAACGATGGCCTGCAGCACCGCCGCACCGTAGGGCAGCAAGCCCCGCCGCGATTTCGAAACGCGGCCGATGCCCTTCATCTTGCTGATGTCGCCGCTGGCAACCTGACTAAGGAAATCAGCGGATTCGGCAACGCCGAGTTCGTAATGATGCATGACGTTGAGCGGGTAATCGGTGACGCTCATATGCAGGCGGGCGAGGTTTCGCCAGGTGCCACCAACGCAGTAGAACGTGCGGCCCTCGCCCGCTTCCAGCAGGCTTGCCCGCTTCAATTCCCGCTGCGCGATCTTGAACGCCTCGGCGGGTGATCCCTTGGCCATGTCCTGCAGGCGCAGGCCGCCCAGCGGCAGGGTGATCTTGTCGCCGATCTCGTTGCCCGCGACGTCGACAAGCTCGAGGCTACCGCCGCCAAGGTCACCGGCGATGCCATCAGCGGCGTGAAAGCCGGAGATGATGCCGAGGGCCGAGTAATAGGCTTCCTCGCGTCCGGACAAAACCCGGATCGGCGCATCGAAAATTTCTTCTGCGCGGCGGATGAAATCCATGCCGTTTTCGGCTTCGCGCGCCGCCGCCGTAGCGATGACGTGCAGCTCGTCGGCGCCGGCCTGCTCGGACAGCGCCCGGAAGCGCTTGAATTCCTCGACGGCGCGCAGCACCGCGTCAGGGTCGAGCCGGCCAGTCGAGACGATGCCTCGACCCAGCCCCGCGAGCATCTTTTCATTGAACAAGACTGTCGGTGAACGCGCCACGCCTTCGTAGACAACAAGGCGGATCGAGTTTGATCCGATGTCAACGACAGACAGTGGCCGACGATCTTGAAGCCGGCCCTGGGAGGTTTGAATCATGCGTCCTTCACTGCCGCATGCGCCTTCTTGCGGCGCTTGTGCTGGGTAATCCGCTTGGGTGCATTCGACTTCAGGGCATCACCGCGACCGGACAGGCTCGGGTTCGTCATGAAATATTCCTGCGCGTTGAACGGTTCCTCTCCCTCTTCGGGTACCATACGCCGTGAGGTTCCGTCCGCCAATACTTCGAAACTTTGCTGGTTGTCCATGATGTTTCCGAGCATGATTTGCCCCAAAACCTGCTCATGCACAGTTGGATTGGTGATCGGAACCATGGTTTCGACACGCCTGTCGAGGTTGCGCGGCATGATGTCAGCCGAGGCGATATAGACGATCGCCTCGTCCGAAGGCAGGCCGTGGCCATTGCCGAAGCAGTAGATTCGGCTGTGTTCGAGGAACCGTCCGATGATCGATTTGACACGGATGTTTTCCGACAGGCCCGGTACCTGCGGGCGCAGGCAGCAGATGCCGCGCACCACCAGGTCGATGTCCACCCCAGCGCGGCTTGCGTCGTACAGCGCGTCGATCACCGCCGGATCGACCAGCGAATTCATCTTCATCCAGATCTGCGCCGGCTTGCCGCGACGGGCAAACTCCATCTCCGCTGCGATGTGTCCAAGCAGGCGGCTGCGCAGTGTGAACGGCGAGATCGCCAGCCGCATTTCAAGCGACGGCTCGGCATAGCCGGTGATGAAATTGAACACCTGCGCGACATCGCGTGCAATGTCCGGATCGGTGGTGAAATAGGACAGGTCGGTGTAGATCCGCGCGGTGATCGGGTGGTAATTGCCGGTTCCCAGATGCACGTAGTTGCGCAGCTTGCCGTCTTCCCGGCGCACCACCAGCGACATTTTTGCATGCGTTTTCAACTCGATGAAGCCGAAGACCACCTGCACGCCGGCGCGTTCGAGATCGCGTGCCCAGCGGATGTTGGCCTCTTCGTCGAAGCGGGCCTTGAGTTCCACCAGCGCGGTGACGGACTTGCCGGCTTCGGCAGCGTCGATCAGCGCCCGCACGATCGGGCTGTCGTTCGAGGTACGATACAAGGTCTGCTTGATCGCCACCACTTCCGGATCTGCTGCCCCCTGACGCAAAAACTGCACGACGGCGTCGAAGCTTTCGTACGGATGATGGACGATGATGTCCTTCTCGCGAATGGCGGCAAAGCAATCGCCACCCCGGTCGCGGATTCGCTCTGGAAAGCGCGGGTTGTACGGCACGAATTTCAGGTCGTCGCGCGGCAGCGAGACGATCTCGGAAATCTGGTTGATCGCCAGCGGCGCCTGCATGATCGAGATGCGGCCGCCGGACACGCCGAGTTCGGCGGCAACGAAATCGCGCAGCACCTCGGGGATTTCATCGTCAAATTCGATGCGGATCACCTGGCCGCGCCGGCGACGCTTGAGCGCGCTCTCGAACAGCCGCACCAGATCTTCGGCTTCTTCCTCGACCTCGATATCGCTGTCGCGAATGATGCGGAACGTGCCGGAGCCCTTGACCTCATGGCCGGGAAACAGCTTGCCGATGAACAGCTTGACCGTGTCCTCCAGCGGGATGAACCGCACAGCAGCCCCCTGGTCCGGCAGCCTGATGAAGCGACGCAGCGCCACCGGCAGGCGCAGCAAGGCGGTCATCTCCTCGCCATCGCGCAGGTTGCGCAACTGCAACGCCTTGGAGAAGCCGAGATTTGGAATGAACGGGAACGGATGCGCCGGGTCGATCGACAGCGGCGTCAGCACCGGAAACACCGCCTCCATGAAGTAGTCTTCCAGCCAATTGTGCTCGTCGGGAGACAACGCCTGCGCCCGGATGATCTCGATGCCCTCCCCGCGCAGCAGCTGCATCAGCGCCGAGTAGCTGGCCTGCTGGTCTTCCTGAAGGCGGGCAACTTCCAGAAGCAGCAGTTCGAGCTGCTGCTCCGGCGTGCGCCCGTCGGGGCTTTTGACCGAAATGCCTTCGCGCACCTGCCCGGCAAGGCCGGCGACGCGGACCATGAAGAACTCATCGAGATTGGTCGCCGAGATCGACAGGAAGCGGACACGCTCGAGCAGCGGGTGGTTGGCGTTTTGCGATTCGTCCAGCACACGACGGTTGAATTGCAGCCAGGAGAATTCGCGATTGACGAAACGGTCGGGATTTCCCTCGGGTGCAGCGGCCAGCGCCTGCATTTCGCCTGTGAATTCACTGGTTACGGGTTTCAACTCATTCATGTTCCACCTGATGCTTCGCACCGACTGCATCAGCAGCCGCGGATTCCGTCAAGTGTGTCCTGACAGGCTTTTGCGACAGTTTCATATCAGCGACTTGCAAAGCCGCTTCATATGCGGCAAACGCTGGCCTTGGCATTGACAGCGCAGCATCCGGGAGCACCTCACATGGCCGGCCACGCGATACCCCACTTCCAGAACGACGCAGGCCACGCGGCCATCGACATCGGCGTCAAGGAATTCATGTGCGTGGGTGCAAACCCACCCTTCGACCATCCGCACGTCTTTCTCGACATGGGCGACGACTCCGAAAAAGTCTGTCCCTATTGCTCGACCCTTTACCGCTACAACCCGGCGCTGAAGGCAACCGAGACGAAGCCGGACGGCGCACTCTACCACCCGCAAGCGGCCTGACCGCGGCGGACGGAAATCATGGACCGCGCGAGGCCCGTCGCCATCGCCGGAGCCGGCATTGCCGGGCTGACCTGCGCCCTGGCGTTTGCCGCGCGCGGCTTTTCCGTCACGATATTCGAGCGCTCGCCCAAGCTTGAAGACATCGGCGCGGGGCTACAACTGTCGCCCAACGCCACGCATGTCCTGTCGCGCCTCGGCGTGCTGCCGCTGCTTGAGACCGACGCCGTCAAACCCGAAGCGATCGACCTGTTGCGCGCGACGACCTTGCGCAAGGTCGCCAGCGTCCCCCTCGGCGATGCGGCCGAACAACGCTGGGGCGCGCCCTATCTGACCATCCACCGGGCCGATCTGCAGCGCGCGCTTGTCAGCGCGGTCGAGGCCCATCCATCGATATCGTTGCAGACGGGAACGACGGTTGTCGGCTGCGATTCCGGGGGCAGCCTGCGCGTCGCGGGCGATGACGGCGAAGAGCAGCGCCGCGACGGGTTCCAGTTCGTGGTTGCCGCCGACGGGGTCTGGTCGACCCTGCGCCACCAGATGCGCCAGGCGGAGCCGAGCCGCTACAGCGGCTACATGGCCTGGCGCGCCGTGCTCGACCGCACCACGATGCCCACCCTGTGGATGCCGCCTGCCGACCGGGTGACGACGTTTCTCAGCGGAAATTTTCACCTCGTCGCCTATCCGTTACGCGGCGGCGAGTGGCTCAATCTCGTGGCGCTGGCGAAAAGCCCAGCTGCCGCCGCGCAATGGGCCAACGCCAGCGATTCGCAGCAACTGGCGCGGCTGATGCGCGGCGCACACAAAGACCTGCTGGCGCTGGTCAAGGCGGCCGGCCCATGGACGACCTGGCCGTTGCATGAGGTTGCACCCGATGGCGCATGGGTGTCGCCTGAAGGCGTGGTGCTGATTGGCGATGCCGCCCATGCGATGACGCCATTTGCAGCACAGGGTGCGGCGATGGCGATCGAAGATGCCGTTGTGCTCGCGGATACGGTAGCGCGCTTTCCGAACGATCGCGCCGCAGCGCTGCATGCCTATCAGGCCAGCCGCGTTCCCCGCGTCCAGCGCGCAGCGCGACGCGGCGCGTTCAACCGCTTCGCCTGGAATGCCACCGGTCCCATTGCCCTGGGACGTGACGTCGTGCTGTCGCTACGCCCGGCGCAGTCGCTGGCCGCCGACATGGACTGGCTCTACGGCTGGCGGGAACCGACCGTTTGAAACGAAAACGGCGAGCCTGAGCCCGCCGCTTCAATCGCATCACTGCAAGCTATCAGTGCAGAATCTGGCTCAGGAACAGCCGGGTGCGCTCATGCTGCGGGTTGTCGAAGAACTCGTTTGGCGTGTTCTGCTCGACGATCTGGCCCTGATCCATGAAGATGACGCGGTTGGCGACCTGACGCGCAAAGCCCATTTCGTGGGTGACGCAGATCATCGTCATGCCTTCTTCGGCGAGGCTGACCATGGTTTCCAGCACTTCCTTGACCATTTCCGGATCGAGCGCCGAGGTCGGCTCGTCGAAC
>JBEBXE010000112.1:0-9356 GCA_040391705.1 Aerobium aerolatum | reverse complement strand
GCGGCGATCACCATGACGTCGGGTGCCCAGCAGCGATAGCCGGTCGCGCCGGCCTGCGCGCGCAACCGTCCCGGCTTGGTGTCGCCCAGCCACAGCACCGACGGTGCGCTGAGGGTGAAGCGCGTCGCTTCGACTTCGGCCTCGGCCGCGCCGTCGGTGAGCAGCACGAATTGCCGCGCCACGGCGTCCGACGGCCGGTTGAACGACCAGCTTCTCGGCTGAAGACTGCTTTCGATCCGTTCAGCACGCATGGGAAACACCAAAGATTGGTCAGGCTATGGGGTAATTGTTACCGGCTTGACCAGAAATCTACAAGAGATAGCCAGATTATTCCATTTGCGAATGCTAATCCTTGCTGTTTGCTTGTATACAGGAGAAGCGGCGACCCGAAGGGCTGCCGTTGGCGGGGTGATGAGGCACCGCGCCGTCAGGGAGGATCAGAGTTTGAACGAGGCCGTGCGCGACACGACCGGATCGGCACAATTTGACGGACGCCCGAGCGTGGCGACGATTGCCGAGGCGCGTCACGCCGCCAACATGGCCGCCTCGGCGTTTCCGCAGTGGTCGACTACGCCGCCGTCGCAGCGACGTGCGGTTCTCGACCGCGCCGCCGATCTGCTGCTGGCGCGCTGCGACGAGTTCGTCGCGCTGATCGCGGCGGAAACCGGCGGAACGCGGGCGTGGAGCCAGCTCAACTGCCGGCTCGGCGCATCGATCCTGCGCGAAGCGGCGGCAGCCACAACCTGGATCACCGGCGAGGTCGTGCCTGCGGATCGCGCGGGCACACTGTCGATGAGCCTGCGCGAACCGTGCGGGGTGGTGCTGTCGATGGCGCCGTGGAACGCGCCGATCGTGCTCGGCACGCGCTCGCTGGCGATGCCGCTGGCGTGCGGCAATACCGTTGTCTTCAAGGCCTCCGAACTCGCGCCGCGCACCCATGCGTTGATCGTCGATGTGCTGCGGGAAGCCGGCGTGCCGCAAGGCGTCGTCGAGATTGTACACAATGCGCCGGAAGACGCGGAGGCGATTGTCGAGGCGCTGATCGCGCATCCGGCGGTGCGCCGGGTCAACTTCACCGGCTCGACCCGGGCAGGGCGCGTCATCGCGTCGTTGTGCGCGAAACATCTCAAGAAGTCGCTGCTGGAACTCGGCGGCAAGGCTTCGCTGATCGTGCTCGATGACGCCGATGTCGAGGCGGCGGTGGCTGCGGCGGCTTACGGTGCCTATTTCAATCAGGGTCAGATCTGCATGTCGACCGAGCGGCTGATCGTGCATGAGGATTTGGCGGAACCCTTCCTCGAAGGCTTGCGGGCGCGCGCCGAACGGATGCTCGTTGGCGATCCCGACAAGCCGGACAGCAAGATCGGCCGGATGATCAGCGAGCAGGCGGCGGCGCGCGTCAAGGGCTTGATCGACGACGCGCTGATGAAGGGCGCGAAACTGATTGCCGGCGGACGCCAGCAGGGCGCGTATCTCGACCCCACCATCCTCGACGGCGTCACGCCCAACATGCGCATCTACTATGAGGAGACGTTCGGCCCGGTCGCCTGCGTCATGCGCTATTCGGATGTCGACGAGGCCGTCTCGATCGCCAACGACACCGAATATGGGCTCGCCGCCGCTGTCTTCGGCAAGGATGTGGCGCGCGCGCTCGACGTTGCGCGCCGGCTCGAAACCGGCATCTGCCACATCAACGCGGCGACGATCTACGACGAGCCGCAAATGCCGTTCGGCGGCGTCAAGGCCTCCGGCTGGGGCCGCTTTGGCGGGCGCGCCGGCATCGACGAATTCACCGAATTGCGGTGGGTGACAATTCAGAGCGGGAAGCAGGACTACCCGATTTGAGGCATCGGCGCGGGGCGCACAGCCCTGCGTCACCAACCAACAACCTGGGGAGGAAACTATGTTGAGACGCACATTCGTGACATTGGCGGCTTCGGTCGCGGTGCTGGGATTGGCCAGCGGCGCATCGTTTGCGCAGGAAGTTCTGAAGATCGGCGCGAGCGCACCCAAGACGGGTCCGCTTGCAGGTGGCGCGGCGATGACCCACTGGCCCAACGTCCACATGTGGGCCAACGAGATCAACGCGCGCGGCGGCATCGACATCGGCGGCACCAAGCACACCATCGATCTGGTCGAATATGACGACCAGACCTCGCCGGAAACCGCGATCCAGAACATCCAGCGCCTGGCGACGCAGGACAAGGTCGACTTCATCGTCACGCCGTACTCCACCGGCATCAACGTCGCGACCGCGCCGATGATCGCCCAGCACGGCTTCCCGCACATCACCACCAGCGCCGCGACCGATGGCGTGGCGGAGTTCGCGCAGCGTTGGCCGAATTCGTTCTGGATGCTCGGCACCGCAACGCAGCTGGCGCAAGGCGCCGTGGCGACGCTGGTGAAACTGCGCGATGCCGGTGACATCGGCAACAAGGTGGCGCTGGTTCACGTCGCCGACGCCTTCGGCCTCGAGCTCGTCGGTGCGGCCAAGCCGGCGCTGGAAGCGGCCAAGTTCGACATCGTCTACGAAGCCTCGTTCCCGCTCGGCACGCAGGACCTCGCGCCGGTGATTTCGGGCGCCAAGGCGGCAGCGCCGGATGCGTTTGTCGGCTTCTCCTATCCGGGCGAAACCTTTGCCCTGACCGAACAGGCGCAGATTCAGAACCTCGAAGTCGGCGCGTTCTACACCGGCGTCGGCACGGCGTTCCCGCCTTATGCGGCGCGCTTCGGCACGGCGGCGGAAGGCGTGCTCGGCATCGGCGGCATCAACATCGACGACCCGAAGGTCGCCGACTACATCGAGCGCCACACCGCATCGGCAGGGGCAGGCCCGGATTTCTGGGCCAGCGCCACCACCTATGCCGGGCTTCAGGTGCTTGAACAGGCGATCGTCGCCGCCGCCACCAAGGATCGCCCGGCGGTGATCGAGGCGATCAAGAACGGCACCTTCGACACGGTCATCGGCGAGGTCAAGTTCGTCGACAACGTCAACCCCAACGTCTGGACGGTGGGCCAGTGGCGCGATGGCCACTTCGTCGCTGTCGCAGCCGAGGGCATGGCGGTGTCGGCCGAGCCGGTCAAGAAGCTGGGCTGGAAGTAATCCTAACGCTCAATCATCCGGCGCGGGCGACCGCGCCGGATGGCCTCATCGGTGGAAATATTTCATGCAGATCATCGTCACCGGCATCCTGTTGAGCGGCACCTACGCGCTGATCGCGCTGGGGCTGACGCTCCAGTACGGCGTTGCGCGGATCATGAATCTCGCCAATGGCGAGACGCTGGTCGCGGGCTGCTTCATCGCCTTCTGGCTGTTCACGTCGTTTGCGATCAGCCCGATCCTCGGTCTGCTGATCATCGCCCCGCTCGCCTTCGTCCTCAACTGGGGCATCTATCAGGCCGCACTCAAGCCGCTGGTCGACCGGGCGAAAACCAAGGGTCAGCTTGAGGTCGACTCGATCCTTGCGACCTTCGGGCTGCTGTTCCTGCTGCAAGGGTTGATGGTGCTGGGCTTCGGCGGCCAGTATTTCTCCTACCAGTATCTGGCGCAGCCGTTCGAGATTTTCGGTTCGGCTTACGGCTTGAACCGCGTCGTCGCCTTCTGCGCGGCGGTGGTGATCGCCGGGGCGCTGTACTATTTCCTCTATCACACCCGCCACGGCACGGCGGTGCGCGCGGTGGCCGCCGATCCCGGCTCGGCCAATCTCGTCGCCATCGACGTCGCGCGCACGGCGGCGGTTGCTTTCGCGCTCGGCGGCGCGCTGACCGCCTGCGGTGGAGCGCTGCTGTCGACGTTCTACACCTTCAATGCCGCCATGGGCGTCACCTTCACCATGAAGGCGCTGATCATCGTCATCATGGGTGGCGTCGGCGATGTGCGCGGCGCGGTGCTTGCAGCCCTCATCCTCGGCGTTGCCGAGACCGCGGTGGCCAGCCTGATCGATCCCGGCCTGACCATGGCCGCGACCTACACGCTGTTCATCCTGGTTCTGCTGTTTCGCCCGCAAGGCATCTTCGGGAGGCAGACGACATGAGCACGCTGCCCTTCGGCCTCACCCAGAAGGAACTGCGCCTCGGCATTGCCGGGGCGATCATCGCCGGGCTGGCAGCGCTGCTGCCGCTGTTCGACCAGGCCTATTATCTGTCGCTGTCGGTCAACATCATGCTCTATGCCGCGCTGTGCACGGCGTGGTCGCTGTTTTCCGGCCCGACGCATTACATCTCGCTGGCGACCGCCGCATTCTTCGGCCTCGGCACCTATGCGGTGGCGCTGTGGATCGACTATCTGCCGTTCCCGCTGCTGGTCGGCCTTGGCGCGGTGGTGTCGGCGATCCTCGCCGGTCTGGTGGGGGCTGCGACGCTGCGCTTGTCGGGCGTCTACTTCGTCATCTTCACGCTCGGGCTGGCCGAGCTGGTGCGTCAGCTGATGACCTGGGGCCAGGCGAAATTCACCGGCAAGGTCGGGCTCTACGTCTTCACCGACATTCGCGAGATGCACATCTACTGGATGCTGCTGGCGCTCACCGTCGCGGTGTTCATCACCGGCTGGGCGGTCAACCGCTCGCGGCTGGGCTTTGCCATGCAGATCATCGGCAATGACGAAACCGTGGCGCGCCATGTCGGCATCGACACCGCGCGCGCAAAAATCATCCTGTTCATGATTTCCGGCGCGTTCATCGGCATTGCCGGCGCAATCTGCGCCCCGCGCTACGGCTACATCCAGCCGCCATCGGCGTTCAATCCGATGATCTCCTTCCTCGTCGTCATCATGGCGTTGTTGGGCGGCACCAAGCGCTTGTGGGGTCCGCTGGTCGGCGTCATCCCGTTCACCATCCTGATGGACTTCGTCACCTCGCGCTTCCCCAACCACACCTCGATCGTCATCGGCCTCGCCTTCCTCGCCATCGTCTACTTCATTCCCAATGGCGTCACCGGAGTGCTGGAACAGGCACGCGCAAAGCTGATCGGATGGCGCAGCGCCAGGCAGGCGGAGGTGCGGCCATGACCATCCCGGCTCTCTCCGTCCGTTCCGCCCGCAAGAGTTTTGGCGGCCTTATCGCGGTCAACGATGTCTCGTTCGACGTCAGGCAGGGCGAACTGCTCGGCCTGATCGGTCCGAACGGGTCCGGCAAGACCACGATGCTGAACCTGATCTCCGGCGCGCTGAAACCGACCGCCGGCGAAATCCTGCTCGGCGGCGAAACGATCTCCGGGCTCGCCGCCCACCGCATCTCGCGCAAAGGCATCGCCCGCACCTTCCAGCTGGTGCGCGTCCTGCCGTCGCTCGACGCGGCGCAGAACGTCATGGCGGGTGCGGTCTTCGGCCACCAGACGCTATGGGGCGACGAGGCGCGGCAGTTGGCCCACCGGTTGCTCGACCGCGTCGGGCTGGGCGGGCGCGAGCACATGCCGGTCTCATCGATGACCTATATCGACCAGAAGCGGGTGGAGCTGGCGCGCGCGCTGGCGGCCAATCCGCGCGTGCTGCTGCTCGACGAATGGCTGGCCGGGCTCAACCCGAGCGAGTTGAAAATCGGCATCACCCTGATCGACGAACTGCGCCACGAAGGCCGCACCATCATCATGGTCGAGCACGTCATGGACGCCATCCGCACCCTGTGCGACCGCTGCGTGGTGATGTCGAGCGGCGTGCGCATCGCCGAAGGCGGCGTCGCCGAAACACTGTCCGACCCGGAAGTCGTGCGTGCGTATCTCGGAGACGACGACGATGCTTGAGGTCACGAATGTCGCCGTCAGCTACGGCCGCCACCGTGCCCTCGAAGGCGCGACGCTGAAGGTCGACAAGGGCGAAATCTGCGTCATCCTCGGTGCCAACGGCGCCGGCAAATCGACGTTGTTGAAGACCATTGCCGGGCTGGTCCGCGCCGAGCCGGGCGGCGAAATCGCCATCAACGGCAAGACCGTCACCACGATGAAGGCGCACCGGATTGTCGAGGAAGGCATCGCGCTGGTGCCGGAAGGGCGGGGCATCTTCGGGGATCTGACGGTGGCCGAAAACCTCCAGCTCGGCGCTTTCGCCAAGCGGGCGCGGGCGCATGAGGCGGTGGCGCTGGCCGAAATCTTCCGGCTGTTCCCGCGGCTGGCCGAACGCAAGGGCCAGACCGCCCGCACCATGTCGGGCGGCGAGCAGCAGATGGTCGCCATCGGTCGCGCGCTGATGTCGCGCCCCGACATCCTGATGCTCGACGAGCCGTCACTCGGCCTGTCGCCGCTGTTGTCGAAGGAGCTGTTCCGCGCGCTGGCCGAAGTGGCGAAAACCGGCGTCGGCATCCTGCTGGTCGAGCAGAACGCCAAGCAGAGTTTGAAGATTGCCGACCGTGGCTATCTCATCGAGAACGGTCAGGTCACCGGCGAAAACAGCGCCAAGGCGCTGATGAACGATCCGGCCGTCATCAAAGCCTATCTCGGCGGCGGTGGCACTGCCGCTGCGCCTGCGCCATCCACTGCGGGCCCCAAAATCACCCTGCCGCCATTGCTGCGCCTGCCGCTCGATGTCGCGGCGATGGGGCGCTCGCTGGGGGCTTTCGCGGCCCGCGCCGGACGTATCCAGCAGGCGTTCGTGCGCGCGCTGCGCCGCGACGGCGAGCTGCCGTCGGCCTTTGTCGGGCGCTACGATCCCAAGGGGGCAGCCGATCCGTGGGCAGAGATTGCGCAGGAAACGCCGCCACCAGTGGTGCGCGCAGTCGTAGTGTCCAGCGACGCGCGCCGTCTCGGTGGCAACGCGGCGGTGCTGTCGGTGCGCGCCAGCGACCGGCTTGCCGCTCACGTCGCCTCCCGTCGGCTGTCGCTGCCACGCCCCACCGGGTTTGCGTTGAGCCCGGCACGAGAACCCGCCGCCGCACCCGATCAGGGGCGCAATGACGCACCGCACGACACCGCCCATGGCCTGATCGGTCACAACAGTGCCGGCTTTACCCTCGATGCTGAACCGATGGGCGAAATCTCCGACAACAAGGCGCTGATTCGGCTTTCTTTTGCCGAGCTTGCCGCACGCGCCGCGTCCATTCAGGCGGCGCATGTTGCACGCAATCGCAAGCCGCTGCCGGCACCTGTCTGGACAATCGAGCCCCCGGCGGTGAGGCCAAACGACGCCATCGCCGATCTTGTCGCCAGGGCGTCTTCCATTCAGGCGGCGCACACCGCAAGCCAGCGCAAGCGGCTGACCGCCTACACCATTCCCATCCCGCCTTCCCCGAAGGCGGACAAGACCGACTCCGCGAAGAAAAAGCGGAAAAAACACAAGGAGGCTTGATTATGGCTCGTGTTTTCGAAGGCATGTATATCGGCGGCGGCTGGGCCGCTACCAAGAAAACCTTCAAGGATTTCAACCCGGCGGACGGTTCCGTCTGGGCCGAAGTGCCGGATTCCGGCCGCGCCGAAACCGCAGCCGCCATCGAGGCGGCGCAGGCAGCCTTCCCAGAATGGTCGAAGCTGCCATTCTCCAAGCGCGCCCACTACATCAACAAGGCGGCCGACATCTGGGAACGCCGCAAGATGGACATCATCGACGCGATCCAGGCCGAAGGCGGCGGCTGGTTCGGCAAGGGCATGTTCGAGACCGGCTACGTCACCGAAGTCTTCCACGCTGCGGCGGCCTCCGTGTGGCAGTCCACCGGCGAAGTGATGCCGTCCGACTACGGCAAGGTGTCGATGGCGGTCCGCCGCGCGATGGGCGTCGTCTCGGTCATCAGTCCGTGGAACTTCCCCTGCATCCTGTCGGCGCGCGGCTTCCTGTTCCCGCTTGCTGCCGGCAACACCATCGTGCTCAAGCCTTCTGAAGAGACGCCCTATCTCGGGGGGCTGCTGTTTGCCGAAATCTTTGAGGAAGCCGGCCTGCCCAAGGGCGTGTTCAACGTCGTCACCTGCTCGCGCGACAATGTGCAGGAAGTCGGCGATGAACTGATCGAGCATCCGTATGTGAAGGGCATTTCCTTCACCGGCTCCACCGCCGTCGGCCGGCAGATCGCCGCCAAGGCCGGTGCGCATCTGAAGAAGTGCTGCGTCGAGCTCGGCGGCAAGGATTCGCTGATCGTGCTTGAGGACGCCGAGATGGAGCGCGCTACCCAGGCGGCCAGCTTCGGCTCGTTCATGCATCAGGGCCAGATCTGCATGGCGGTCGAGAAGGTGCTCGTCCACGAGAAGATCTTTGACGAATTCCTCAAGCGGTTCGTCGAGCGTGCCTCCAAGCTCAAGGTCGGCGATCCGACCAAGAGCAAGGAGCATGTCATCGGCCCGTTGATCAACGACAAGCAGGTCGCCAAGGTGCGCGAGCAGCTTGAAGACGCCATCGCCAAGGGCGCGAAAGTGGTGCTCGGTGGCAAGATCGACGGCCGCTTCGTCGAGCCGACGATCCTCACCGGCGTGACGCCGGAGATGAAGATCTATCAGGACGAGACGTTTGGCCCCGTGGTGCCGGTGATCCCGTTCCGCACCGACGACGAGGCGATTCAGATCGCCAACGACACCGAATACGGCCTGTCGGCCGGCGTGATGAGCCGCGACGAGGGAAGGGCGCTCGCCATCGTCGAGCGGCTCGAAACCGGCAACTGCCACGTCAATTGCAGCAGCGTCAACGACGAGCCGCACGTTCCATTCGGTGGCTTCAAGGCGTCGGGTTCGGGTAAGCATGGCGGCCGCTGGTCGCTCGAAACCTTCACCGAAACGCGCTGGATCACGCTGGATCGGGGCGGTCGTCCTTTCCCGCCGGTATTCTGATCTGACTGCGGCCGGAGAGCAATCTCCGGCCGTTATCTTTCGATACTTGCCGAAATTGAGTAGATGGGCCGAAATTGAGTAGATGGGAAAGTCAAGCGGCTGTGGTATTCTGTAGCTCCCTAATTAAGGGGGGAGACACAAATGCCGAAAATTTCCAATTACTATTTTGGCACCGCGATCATTTTTCTCATCGCGGGCATCCTGGTCGGCCTGCATATGTCGATCTCGCAAGACCACACCGCCACCCCCGCGCATGCTCACATCAACCTGCTGGGTTGGGTGACGATGTCGCTGTTTGGCACCTACCTCGCGCTCAATCCGCGCAAGGCCGCGTGGGGTTTGGCGAGAATACAGTACTATGTCTACACCGCCGGCGTCGTGGTGATGACGCCAAGCCTCTATCTGCTGGTAACTGGCCGCCCCGCACTGGAACCCGTCGTTGCCGCCGCTTCACTGGTGGTGTTCGTCGGCGTCCTGCTGTTTGCGGTGATCATTTTCCGCAAGGCTGAGTAAGCTGTCACGCACCCGTCACATGCCTCGCGTATCACCATGAGGCAACAAACACCCCGTCAATGACCGCGGATGAACCGGCAGCGACAGGGGAAAAGGGAAAGGTCGGG
>JBEBXE010000111.1:0-9366 GCA_040391705.1 Aerobium aerolatum | reverse complement strand
CTGGCGACCCAGACGCTGATCCAGAGCAAGGCCAAGAACATGCTGGTGCGCGTCGACGGCCAGCTGCCGGCCGGCGTCACCGCCAAGGACATCGTGCTCGCCATCATCGGCGAAATCGGCACGGCGGGCGGCACCGGCTACGTCATCGAATATGCCGGCGAAGCCATTCGCGCGCTGTCGATGGAAGGCCGCATGACCATCTGCAACATGTCGATCGAGGGTGGCGCGCGCGCCGGCCTGATCGCACCGGACGAGAAGACCTTCGCCTATGTGCAGGGCAAGCCACGCGCGCCGACAGGCAAGGCGTGGGACATGGCGCTCGAATACTGGAAGACGCTGACCACCGACGAAGGCGCGCATTTCGACAAGGTCGTCGTGCTCGACGCAGCCCAGCTGCCGCCGATCGTCACCTGGGGCTCGTCGCCGGAGGACGTCGCCTCCGTGACCGGCGTCGTGCCGAACCCGGACGAGATCACTGACGAGAACAAGCGCAACTCGAAGCTGCGCGCGCTCGACTATATGGGTCTGACGCCGGGCACCAAGATGACCGACATCAGCATCGATCGCGTCTTCATCGGGTCGTGCACCAACGGCCGTATCGAGGATCTGCGCGCGGTGGCCGTGGTGGTCGAAGGCAAGCAGGTCGCCTCGACCGTCAGCGCCATGATCGTGCCGGGCTCCGGCCTGGTGAAGGCGCAGGCGGAAGCCGAAGGCCTCGACAAGATCTTCATCGCCGCGGGCTTTGACTGGCGCGAGCCGGGCTGCTCGATGTGCCTGGCGATGAACGACGACCGCCTCAGCCCTTACGAGCGCTGCGCGTCGACCTCGAACCGCAACTTCGAAGGCCGTCAGGGCTTCAAGGGCCGCACCCATCTGGTGTCGCCGGCGATGGCGGCAGCGGCAGCGATTGCCGGCCACTTCGTCGACATTCGCGAGTGGAACTGACGCGAGCGCAAGCGCTCAACATCTGTTGATTTCAGCTGCAGGCGGACCGGAAACGGCCCGCCTGTTGTGCTTGTTTAACCTGTTGTTTGTTCCTGCGTGCTAATGCCTGTCCAGTTGAGGGGTGGGACAAAGCGGTTTGGATACGGGCATTTTCATTGCGCTGATCAATCCGGGCATCGCGTTGACCTTCGCGGCGACCTTCCTGCTGTTGTGGAATTATCAGCGCGAAAAGCGCTACATCCTCCTGCTCAGCGCCTCGCTGGCGGCAGGGGCGGGCGGCTTCCTGCTGCAGTATTTCCTGCTGCCCAATTTCGGCCTGACGCGGCTGTTGTCCAACACCCTGTTTCTTGTCGCCGGCGTTGGCCTCTCCATCAGCATGCTGGGGCGCTACAACCGTCGCCTGCCGGTCCGGGACATAATGGTGGTGTGGCTGGCGGGCGTTGCGACCTATGTCTGGTACCTCTATGGCGACCCGAACACCGAATACCGCATCTATGCGATCAACTTCACCTTCGGCACCCTGACGCTGTTGATCGCCGCAGAACTGCGCGCGGTGCGCACGCGCAAGGCCGTCGACAACATCATGTTGTTCCTGACGGTGTTCTGGGGGCTGTCGTTTTTCGTCCGCCCCGTCGTCTCGCTGTGGCTTGAGGATGTCCCGGTCAACGACGTCAACTATCACCAGTCGATCTACTGGTACACGCTGACCTTCTTCTGCTCGATGTTCATCCTGCTGATCTCGCTGTCGTCGACCTGCGCGCTGGTCCTCGACATCATGGACGACCTCAATCATCAGTCGCAGACCGATCTGCTGTCGGGCCTGCTCAACCGGCGCGGCTTTGAGAAAAGCGCCGAGCAGAAGCTGCGCGAAGCACAAGGCAGCGGCCTGCCGATGGCGCTGCTGGTCTGCGACCTCGATCATTTCAAGGCGGTCAACGACACTTACGGCCATGCCACCGGAGACAGCGTCATCCGCATCTTTGCCGAGCGGCTGCGCACCGGCACCAGCGGCGACCACATCGTCGGGCGCATGGGCGGCGAGGAATTCGCCGTTCTGTTGTGTGGCAGCGATTTGCGGGCGGCCCGACTGTTTGCCGAAGGCATCCGCACCACCTTCAGCACCGCGCCATGCGTCGAGCTGCCGGACGGCCTGCGCACCACCGCCAGCTTCGGCATTGCGCAATGGTTGGCGGGCGAGACGGCGGAACAGCTGTTCCTGCGTGCCGACCGGGCGTTGTATGCCGCCAAGAACTCCGGCCGCAACTGCGTGCGCGTCGCCGAACTGCCTCCCGATCCGGTGCACGACGCCTCACGCGCAAAGACTGCAACCTGACGGTGCGTTAACGACTTTTTCGTTGCCGTTGGTCATGATGGAACAAGGCAACGGAAGCGACCATGAGCGGGGCAGCCTTCATACTTCTTATCACCGTGTGTATCGCCAGCCTGTTCTGCGCGACGTTCACGGCGATTGCCCTTTACGACCGCAGCTACAATTCGGCGCGGTGGTTTGCCGCGTCCTTCGCCATGGGTGTCGGTTACGCCGTTGCCGAGTTCCTGCTGCCGTATTTTTCCGACATCAGGCTGGGCGTGTTTCTTGGCCACATGGCGTTTCTGGCGACGCTGGTGCTGCTCAATATCGGCCTGGCGCGCCGTTATGTCGTCGCGGTGCCGGTTACGCTCCTGCTGGGAACCTTCGCGGTGTCGCTGGTTGCCAGTGTGATGCTGCAGGACCTGCCGCGCGGCTCGTTCCTGCGCATGTTCCTCTATCAGGCACCGTTTGCGCTGATGCAGGCCATCGGCCTGGTGATCGTGCTGAAGGCGCGCAGCCGGCGGCCGCTCGACAGGGTGCTGGAGTGGTTCCTTGCCATCAGCGCGCTGCAATATCTGGCCAAGCCGTTCCTTGCCACCGGCTTCGGCGGCTCCGGCCCGACCCCGCAGGACTATCTCAACACCACCTATGCGATGATTTCGCAGAGCATGGGCGCGGTTCTCGTCGTCGCGATGGGGCTGCTGTTGCTCACCGCGCTGGCGCTCGACGTGGTCAAGCAGATCACCGCGCGGTCGGAAACCGACCTGATTTCAGGCCTGCTCAACCGGCGCGGCTTTGAGGAGCGGATGGCCGAGGTCAGCCGCAACTGCCGCAGCAACAGCCTGCCGGTGTCGCTGATCTTCTGCGATCTCGATCACTTCAAGGCGGTCAACGACACTTACGGCCACGCCATTGGCGACCGGGTGATCCGGGTGTTTGCCGAAACCCTGCGCGCCAACGCCGCGTCCGATCATGTGCTGGGCCGTATCGGCGGCGAAGAATTCGCCATCATCCTGCCCGGCAGCAATCTTGGCGCGGCGCGGCTTTATGCCGAAGCGGTGCGCACGGCGTTTGCGGAAGCGACGCTGGCGGATTTGCCGGCACCGATGCGGTTCACCGCCAGTTTCGGGGTTGCCGAGATCGACTGCGGGGAAACCCAGAGCGCTTTCATGGCGCGGGCCGACATGGCGCTCTACGAGGCCAAGCGGTCGGGCCGCGATTGCGTCCGCGTCGGCCGTGTCCAGCCGATCCCCGACACCGGCCACACCACCGGGATTGCGTCCTGAGGGATCAGCTTCTGGCCAGCTTCTGGCCGGTATTGATCAGCCGGTAGGCCTGCATCTCGTCGCGCGACAGGTAATACAGCGTTTGCGGGGGCGTATCGAGGGCGTGCAGCCACAGCGCCGGGTCGACGCCCATCTCGGCCAGATAGCGGGAAATCCGCGCCGTCGTTGCCTGCGCGTCCGACATCGCCTGCGCCGGGTCGACACCTTTGAGGTCGTTGGCGGCGTAGAACTGATGCAGCCCGACAGCGGCCTTGTCGCTGACGCTGCGCTCGGTGCCGGCGGCAAGGATCAGCGGGCACGACGAAGCGCACAGCGCGCCAGCGGCGACGGTGACGTCGATGCCGCGTTCGCGCACCAGATGGGCAATCGCCAGCGCATCATCGAGCGAGCCGCCGGTCGAGTTGATCGACAGCGTCGTGACATATTCGCCGCGCTGCTCCAGTTCGGCGGTAAAGCGGCGCGCCGCGCCGAGGTCGATGGCGCCCTGGGCGCTCAGCACGCCGCCGGGGCGCAGGTCGAACTGCATCGGCTGGCGCAATGCCTCGCCGTTGAGCGTGACGGTGTCGCGGGTCTCGCCCGGAAACGGTTGCGCGGCGGCACCGCGCCGCAGGGCAGCCGGCAGCGCTGGTTCGACGTAGACCGTCTCGCCGGCCGGCATCGGGTCGAGGAACGGGCGTTCGTCGTAGAGCGCCTTGAGATCGAGCCCGATCACCGCGATCGCGCCGGCCAGCAGCCCGTAGAACACGGTGCGGGCCATCTCGCCGTCGTCGAACCGGGCGAGGTAGCGCATCAGAAGGCTGCGGCGCGGGCGCAGTGGTGTCGAGGTGATGCTCATGTTTCGTTTCGCTTCCTGTCGGCCACGGTGAGCGGCGTGACGTTTTCGGCGGTGGTCAGGGGGACGGCCGGCTGCGGCGGTTCGGCTGCGTCCGCAACGGTCTGGCTGCTGCGGGCGTCGATCGCGGCCTTCAGCTCCAGTGCGCGCAGCATGTCGCCGGCGGTGATCAGGTCGGCGTCGGACAGCGCGTCTTCGCCGCGCCGCATGGCGGAATGGGCAACCGCAAGCATCGCCACCAGCACGCCGGGCAACAGGTCGATCGAGATTGCGCCGGCCCAGCTGGGCAGGAAGCTGCCGGCGTAGAGGATGACGGCTTCTGCGGACGACAGCGGCACGAAACGGCGCTCGGCAACGCGAGGCTGCTTCATGATCTCGGCTGCCGCCGCCGACAGCGCTTCGGACTGGGCCGCCACCGAGCTGCGGATGGTGTCCATGATCTGGTTCTGCCGCCCGGCGAGGTCGGCGGTGGCGCCGTCCGCCACCGGGGCGATGAAGCCGACCGACAGATCGGCGGCAGCGCGCGCCACCGATGGCGCGATCGAGGTCTGCTCGAGCGCGGCGATGACACCGGCCAGCGCCACGGCTTCGTCGGCAAAGGCATCGGCGCGCGGCTGCACCGGGCCGCTGCCCGACACCAGCCCGCGCATCGTCGCCAGATGCGCCTGGCCGCTCTCGAACAGCGCCCGCACGGTGTCGCGCGAGGCCTGGATGTTGGCTTCCAGCTCGCGCATCTGGGCGGCCATCTGGGTCAGCAGCTGGACGACGGTGCCCGAGCCGGAGGTGCCGGTGAGCGCGCCGGACTGGCGCTCGTCATCGGCCAGCCGGGCAAAACGTTCGCCGGCGCGCTGGATGTCGGGCAGCAGCGACAGCGCGCCCATGGCGTTGGAATTGGCCTGGTCGAGGTCGGCGGTGTAGCCCTCCTGCGTCACCGCAAGGTGCTGCTCGACCGCCGCCGACCCGGCAAGGGCTGCGGCATTGAGCCAGGACGACATCGCGATGATCATCACCGAGCCGACGGCCATGATGGCGATCAGGGCGACGCGCGAGGCGTTGTCGCGCATTTCCGGCAGGAACCGGGTGAGATAGATCCAGAAACCGTAGATGCCGACGGAGACCGCGACCGAATAGACGATGGCGGCGAAGAACACGAAGGTGGCGTCGCCGTCGAGCAGGCTGCGCACGCCGAGATAGGTGTAGACGCCACTGGCCAGCGCCAGCGTCGCCAGCACGAAACGGGTCATCGTCTCCAGCGCGGTGACATGCTCTCGCAGGCGGCGGGCAGTGCGGGCCTGGCTCACCGGCGGCTACTCGCACACCAGCGGCGCTTGCGGGACGACGCCGTCCGGCAGGCCGTACATGTAGCTGCGCCCCTGCCAGACATGCGGCGGACGCCAGCAGCGCACGGCCTCGGAGCGCCTGTCGCGGTGGGCGACGACGCGCGGTGTGGCGGATTCGTAATAGGAGCCGGTCTGGTTGTAGCCCGAGGCTGCCTCGCCCTGGCCGACGATGATGCGCTTGTATCCGGCGGGGCTATAGATGACGAGATTGCCGAAACTGTCGGCGTGGACGCGGTCGCGTGCGCCGCCGGCCGTGGCGGGCGCCGCAGCGACGGCCGCGAGCCCGAGAGCAAGCCCAAATCCGAGGATGAGTGTGCGCATGATGATCGCTCCCAGCGGCAAAGTCTGACTTTTCGCCTGACTCGAATTTTAAAGGTTTATTAACCATTGTTAAGAGGGTGATGGGACGACTGCGCAATATGGTTAATCGTGACGTTGGGTGGCCGCCGCCGGTCATTGACAGATGTCGGCGAAACCCCTCAAAAGGGCGGCAATGGAGGTGCGCCATGGCTTCAACCCATCAGATCGACATTTCGCTCATCCGCCTGAAGGACGCGCGCGAGCTTGCGCCGCTGCTTGCGGCCTACACGCAGGCGCTGAAACGCGGTGCACCGCGCCGGCCGGATGAATATTACGCCGAGTCGCTGCTGCAGGACCGCACCGCCGAGGTGATGGGCGCGCGGCTGGACGGGGCGTTGGTCGGCTTCGCCATCTTCACCGACCTGCCCGATCCGCTGTCGGGGATGCGTTGTGGCCAGCTCGACCATCTGTTTGTCCACCAGGATTATCGCAAGAACGGTATCGCCAAGGCGTTGGTCGACGTGCTGTCGGACCAGTCCGAGGAGCGTGGCTGGGTGCGGCTGGCGCTGAATGCGCCGCGCCAGCCCGAAGACGGCCGCAAGCTCTACGAGCAGATCGCCGCGCCGGCCGACTGGACGGCTCACGTCATCCGCTACGACCACAACTGAGGGGCTGTGCGTGCCGTATCTTCCCGCGCCAACCCGGTTGATCTCGCGCCATGTTTGCCGATAAGCCTCGGACCATGAGACCGAATCGCAGACCGGGTGGACGCGCCCTCCGTGTCGGGCTGCTCGCCAGCCTCGCTTTCCTCGTTGCAGCCTGCGTGGGTGACCAGCAGGCGCAGAACAAGGGTGACACTGTTGACGTGATGGCCGCAATCCCGCGCCAGGCGAGCTATGATTGCGGCAATGATGGCCGCATCATCGTCGAGGGCGCGACCAACGCGGTGCGCCTGACCGAGATCGACGGCAGCAGCTACGATTTGCCGGCATCGCCGCCGACTCAAACCAGCCGGTTTGGCGAAGGCGGCCTTGCGCTGGTGGTCGAAGGCGGCGAGGCGCTGTGGATGAAGGCCGGCAAGGAGCCGATTACCTGCCGGCGCTGATTCGCGGTTTTGATACGCAACCTCGAAAAGCAAGCCGCTTCAATCGATTGAAGGCAGGGGTTGCCGACTGCTTATGAAGGCAAAGCGCTAAATTCATGGCCTTGCGTGCTTTTCCCGCTTTGACGCGGTGCAAAAACCGCATTAGAAGACCCGCAGCCATACGTCGATTTCCGGGCCGACGACGTCTTTTGATGGTCCGGACAAGACTGTCAGATTGGGGGAGCCATGAGCAAATCCGCAGCCACCCGCGCCCGACCGTTGTCACCGCACCTGCAAATTTATAAGCCGATTCCGACAATGATGATGTCGATCGTGCATCGCATCACCGGCGTCGCGCTGTATTTCGGCATCGTCCTTGTCGTCGCGTGGCTGCTTGCCGCCGCGACCTCCGAGGCCTGGTTCAACACCGTTTCGGCGATCTACGGATCGTGGTTCGGCCTGCTGGTCCTGCTCGGCTACACCTGGGCGCTGCTGCACCACCTCGTTGGTGGTCTCCGTCACTTCGTCATGGACGCCGGCAAGGGCCTCGGCAAAGAGAGCTCGACGCGCTTTGCGATCATGATGCCGTTCATCTCGGTAGCCCTCACGATCGTCCTCTGGGTGATCGGCTACATGGCGCGGGGAGCCTGACATGGCTAATTTTCGGACACCACTGTCTCGGGTGCGCGGCCTCGGCGCAGCGCGCGAAGGCACCGGACATTTCTGGTACCAGCGCGTCACTGCCGTCGCCAACGTGCCGCTGACGCTGTTCTTCGTCGGGCTGATCATCGCGCTCAGCGATGCCCCCTATGCGGATGTGCGCGCGACGCTGGCCAACCCGTTCGTGGCGCTGACGCTGGTTCTGGCGCTGCTGTCGGTGTGCTATCACATGAAACTTGGCATGCAGATGGTCATCGAGGACTATGTCCACGATGAGATGTGGAAGCTGGTTTCGCTGATGCTGAACATCTTTTTCACCTTCATTGTCGGCGTGATCTCGATCTTCGCGCTGCTCAAGATCGCATTCGGAGGCTGAACCGTGGCCGAAACGAGAAATAACGCTTCCAGGCCCGGCGTCGCTGGAAAAGCCTATACCTACGTCGATCACAAGTTCGACGTTGTCGTCGTCGGAGCCGGCGGTGCTGGCCTGCGCGCCACGCTGGGCATGGCCGAGCAGGGCCTGAAGACCGCCTGCATCACCAAGGTGTTCCCGACCCGCTCGCACACCGTGGCAGCCCAGGGCGGCATCGCCGCCTCGCTGCAGAACATGGGGCCGGACAACTGGCAGTGGCACCTCTACGACACCGTCAAGGGCTCTGACTGGCTCGGCGACGTCGACGCGATGGAATATCTCGCCCGCGAAGCCCCTGCCGCTGTCTACGAGCTGGAGCACTACGGCGTTCCGTTTTCCCGTACCGAAGATGGCCGCATCTACCAGCGTCCGTTCGGCGGCCACATGCAGAACTTCGGTGACGGCCCGCCCGTGCAGCGCACCTGCGCCGCGGCCGACCGCACCGGCCACGCCATCCTGCACACGTTGTACGGCCAGTCGGTCAAGCACAACGCGCAGTTCTTCATCGAGTATTTCGCCCTCGACCTGATCATGACCGACGGTGTCTGCACCGGCGTTGTGGCCTGGAACCTCGATGACGGCACCATCCACCGCTTCTCGGCCAAGATGGTCGTGCTGGCGACCGGCGGCTATGGCCGTTCCTACTTCTCGGCCACCTCCGCCCACACCTGCACCGGCGACGGTAACGGCATGGCGGCGCGTGCCGGCCTGCCGCTGCAGGACATGGAGTTCGTCCAGTTCCATCCGACCGGTATCTACGGCGCGGGCTGCCTCATCACCGAGGGCGCACGCGGCGAAGGCGGCTATCTCGTCAACTCCGAGGGCGAGCGCTTCATGGAGCGCTATGCACCGTCGGCCAAGGATCTTGCCTCGCGTGACGTCGTCTCGCGCTGCATGACCATGGAAATCCGCGAAGGTCGTGGCGTCGGCAAGGACAAGGACCACATCTTCCTCCACCTCGACCATCTCGATCCGGCCGTGCTGCACGAGCGTCTGCCGGGCATTTCCGAGAGCGCGAAGATTTTCGCCGGCGTCGACCTGACGCGCGAGCCGATCCCGGTGCTGCCGACCGTCCACTACAATATGGGCGGCGTGCCGACCAACTACTGGGGCGAGGTGCTCAACGCCGATTCCGCCAATCCTGGCCGCATCCAGCCGGGCCTGATGGCTGTCGGCGAAGCCGGTTGCGCCTCGGTGC
>JBEBXE010000110.1:0-9383 GCA_040391705.1 Aerobium aerolatum | reverse complement strand
CCGATGAGATTTTCGACCGGGATTTCCAGATTGTCGAAGAACAGCTCGTTGGTTTCGTGATTGACCATGTTGAGGATCGGGCGCACCTGCATGCCCTTCTTCACCGCCTCCTTCACGTCAACCAGGAATATCGACAGGCCTTCCGAGCGCTTCTTGACCTGATCGACCGGGGTGGTGCGGGCCAGCAGGATCATCAGGTCGGAATGCTGGACGCGGCTGATCCACACCTTCTGGCCGTTGATGACGTAGCGATCGCCCTTGCGCACGGCGGTCGTTTTCAGGTTGGTGGTGTCGGTTCCCGTTGTCGGTTCCGTCACGGCCATCGACTGCAGGCGCAGTTCGCCGGAGGCGATGCGCGGCAGATACAGACGCCGTTGCTCCTCGGAGCCGTGGCGGATCAGCGTGTTCATATTGTACATCTGGCCGTGGCAGGCACCCGAATTGCCGCCGGCACGGTTGACTTCCTCCATGATGACAGAGGCTTCGGCAAGACCGAGGCCGGACCCGCCATATTCCTCGGGAATGAGGGCCGCCATCCAGCCTTCCTTGGTCAGCGCGTCGACGAACTCCTCAGGATAGGCGCGCGCCTCGTCCACCTTGCGGTGGTATTCGGCCGGGAAGCCGGCGCACAAAGCGCGCACGCCCTCGCGGATCTCGAGATAGGCGTCCTTGGGGTCGGTGAATTCAGTCACAGTGCTGCCTGTCAAATCTGGATTTCAAACGGTGGTGAAGTGCCGGCGCACCGAGTGCGCTGCTGGCAGGGTGGCAAGCTGTGCCTGAAGTGCGGCGCTGCCGGCATTCAGGACCGGCGTTGCCAGCGCGTCGAACTTGGCGGCAAGAGCCGCGGCGTCGGGAAAGGTTTCGGGTTCGCCCGACGGGTCGGGAATACGCATGTCGTAGCGCGTCCCGCGCGCCTCGATGGCGAGTGTGGCTCCAAACGGATGTGGCAGGCCTTCGAGGCTTTCATCGCGGAACGTGTCGACCCGATCACTGAGGCGGTCGATCTCCGGCTGTCCGAGCAGGTCGTAGTCGTCCCATCCGAAACGGCCGCGCGTCAGCGCGACGGCGGCGGCGAAGGGCATTGAGAACTGGCCGTCGACGATGCTGCGGGACCGGCGCTTGGCTTCCGCCGGGTCGCCCACAAGCGCCATGCCGTTGCGGTGAAGGCCGACGGTTACCCGCGACACCTCGTCGGGGTGCAAGCCGTGGCGGCTGCGCAGGGTCAGGATGCCATCGACAGCGGCATGGGTATAACGGCAGGCCGGATAGGGTTTGACACCGATCCGCAACGTCTCCCAGACTTGGCCCAGCCCGCTGGCGATGCGTGCGCTGTCAGCGCCGTCGCTGTAGCCGCGCAGAAAACCGTGGCGGCCTTCCAATGCCTCGGCTGCGCCGTGAAAACCTTCCGCCGCCAGGCTTGCAGCCATCAGCCCCTTCATCGCCGCTTCGCCGACCTGATAGCGCTTGTTCCAGGCGCCGTTCTCCAGAAATTGCAGCGAGCCGGAGGCCTGGCTTGCGGCGACGCCGAAGGCCGAGATCATCCCGGCAGTATCGAGCTTGAACAGGCGTCCCGCTGCGGCGGCTGCGCCGAAATTGCCGGCTGTCGCGGTTGGATGGAACCCGCGCGCATAATGTGCTGTCGGATCGAGCGCCATGCCGACGCGGCAGGCAACCTCGAAGCCGATGACGATGGCGGCAATGAGATCCTCGCCGGAGGCGTCGGTCAATTGTGCAGCGGCGAGGGCGGCCGGCACCACCGGCGCACTTGGGTGCAGCGAACTGTCGGCATGGGTGTCGTCGAAATCGAGCGAGTGCCCGAGCGTGCCGTTGAGCAACGCCGCGGCCGCCGCGCCATAGCGCCGGTTCAAGCCGAACACAGTGCAGGGGCCGTCGCCGTCCATGCCCATGCGGCGCAGCATGGCCAACACGGCGGGCGTCGATTCGCCTTCGCCGGCGGCCCGCACAATCGACCCGACAAGATCGCTCATCAGCGCCAGTGCGCGCTGGGTCACCTCCGGATGAAGGCTGCTGCTTGCGGTTTCTGCCGCAAATCGCGCAAGCGTGGCGGTAGCTGGCATCGCGTCTATCCTGTTCTGAGGCAATTCCTGCCGGGGCGGTGACGCCGGCGCGCATGTGGTCGGCATGGTGATGCGGGCAGCATCGGCCATTAATGCCATAATGAGAAATAGAGATTTGGTTGGGGAGCGATATAGCGATGCGATGGCTCTGTCGTGGCCGCGCTGCCCGGCTATATGAGTTCGTTATATTGGATCGATGAAGGTGTTATTTGAAGTGATGGATGTTTTAACCGATCTTCCGTCCGGGTCCGAGGGCAGGCATCTGGCCAACCCGGCTTGAAAGCAGAAGCGGAGGGAGCGCCGAGGTGAAGTGCAGGGATCTTGAAGGCATTCTGGTCGTTTCGGTCGAACAAGCGGTTGCCGCCCCCTATCTGTCATCGCGGTTGGCGGAAGCCGGCGCGCGCGTCCTCAAAATCGAACGCCCCGAAGGCGATTTTGCTCGTGGCTATGACCAACTCGTCATGGGGGAAAGCGCCTATTTTGTCTGGCTGAACCGGGGCAAGGAATCGGTTTGTCTCGATCTTCGCCAGGACGATGCGCGCACGACGCTTGCGGCGATGATCGCGCGTGCCGATGTCTTCATCCAGAATCTCGCGCCCGGTGCGATCGACCGTCTCGGCTTTGCGCCGGACGAACTGCGTGCAAAACATCCCGGCCTGATTACGGTTTCGATTTCCGGCTATGGAGAGGAAGGTCCGTATCGCGATTTGAAGGCCTATGACCTTCTGGTTCAGGGGGAGAGCGGCCTTTCCGCCATCACCGGAACGCCGGACGGCATGGCGCGCGTTGGCGTTTCGGTGTGCGATATCGCCGCCGGAATGACCGCCCACCAAGCGGTGCTGCAGGCGCTGTTTGCCCGCGCACGCACGGGGGAAGGGCGCGCCATCTCGGTGTCGCTGTTCCATGCGCTGGCGGACTGGATGAACGTGCCCTACCTGCAATATGTCTATGGCGGCAAGGAAGCGCCACGCAGCGGTTTGAGCCACCCGACCATTGCCCCTTATGGCGTTTATGCGGGCAAGGATGCCCGCCCGATCATGCTCGCCGTCCAGAATGAACGCGAGTGGGCGCGCTTTTGCGCCAAAATTCTGGGACAGGCGGAACTGGCTCAGGATGCCCGCTTCCACACCAACAGCCAGCGCGTTGCCAACCGGGCCGATCTCAACGGGCTGATCGCGATGGCTTTTGCCGATCTTGATCGCGAAGGCATCGTGGCAAAGCTGGAAGCAGCCGAGATCGCCTATGGGCGTATCTCCTCGATCGGCGATCTCTCCGTTCATCCACAAAATCGCTACGTCGAGATCGAGACGCCCGCCGGTCCCGTGCGCATGCTGGGATCGGGCATCCTTTGTGACGGCGCGATGGGGACGCTCGGCCCGATCCCGTCACTGGGCCAGCATACGGATGCGGTTCTCGCCGAATTTGCAGCGCCGACGAGCTAAAAACGCCTCAGGGGGAGCGTCAGCGGTTGCCGCCCGTCCAGCTTGACCATATCCTGCAGGTATAGAGGCCCCTCGCAGGATATGATATTTCTATGGACATCAGGCAGCTGCGTTACTTCATCGCCATTGCCGAGCAGGGGTCGCTGTCGCGCGCGGCGGGTCAACTGAATGTCGCGCAGCCGGCGCTGTCGCTGCATGTGCGCAACATGGAAGACGATCTGGGCGTGCGGCTGCTGCATCGCAGCCCGAAAGGCGTAGCGCCAACCGAAGCGGGCATGATCCTGCTTCACAACGCCCGCATCATCCTTGGGCAACTCGCTGCGACCGAAGAAGAAATTCGCGGTCATGAGAAAGACCCGTCGGGCGAGGTCCGGCTCGGGCTGCCGGGAACGGTGAGCGAGGTGCTGTCGGTGCCGCTCATCACCGCCACGCATCTGCGCTATCCGAAGATCAAGCTGCGCATTGCCGAGGCGATGAGCGGCTTCGTCCTGGAATGGATGCGTGATTCACGCATCGATCTCGCCATCCTCTATCGCGATGTGACGGATCACGGGATTGGCACTGTCCGGCTGCTGGAAGAGGAACTGGTGTTTTTCGGTCCGGCGGACGGCGCGGAAGATTATGACCTGCCGCCACCGGGCACGGAGATCGGCTTTGCTCAGGCGGCACGACTGCCGCTGCTGCTGCCGGGGCCGAGCCATGGCCTGCGCGAGCTGCTCGCGCGCCATGCGCTTGCTCTCGACGTCGAGCTGAACACGATGATCGACATCGATTCCTACGGTAACATCAAGAAGCTGGTGAAGAACGGCTTTGGCTATTCGATCCTCCCCGTCAACGCCATCGTCGGCGAGACGCAGGCCGGCGAGCTACACAGTTGGCCGATCTCGCCTTCCATCCGGCGCTCCGTTCATCTCGCCTATTCGATCGGCCGCCCCATGACCAACGCCGCCTCGGCCATACAGGGCGTCATCCGCGATGTACTGCTGGATCTGGCAAAAACCGGCGCTTGGGCTGGGGTCGAAGCTGTCGTGCCGGCGCCTGCCAGGGATCACTCCTGAACATTGCAGCGGGGCCTTTGCTCAAGGTCATCTCCGCTATTGGCTCAGTTTAGCTATAACGCTTTGCGATAGACAAAATATAGAAATTATAGTTTCCGGTGATAGGGGCGACTGCTAACCTTCCCTCTGCGTCACGTGAGAAGATCTTGGCGTAGTCAAATCCAAGTCTCGGCAATGTGTAAGTTTTCTTGCATTGCCGGCAAAGCGCGACATGCGCGGCGCGGGGGAACATGAAAAGCAGCAGCCTTGTAAGCGGCCTTAATCAGGAGCGCATCGTGTTCCTGATCACGGTACTTCTGTTCGCCGTCTTCGCGCTGTCGCTCAACAACTTCCTCTCTACCGCAAATATGCTGTCGCTGCTCCGCAGCGTCTCGGTGCTTGGCATATTAGGGCTGGGCATGCTCGTTGTGGTGCTCGGCCGCGGCATCGACCTGTCGATGGTGGCGATCATGGCGATCTCCGTCGCCTGGACGATGCAACTCGTCGGTTCCGGCGCTTCGTCCCTGTCGGCTGCACTCGCGCTGGGGTTGGGGTTTGCCGTGTTGATGAGCCTCATCAGCGGCGTGGTGATTGCGTATGGCGAAATCCCGCCGCTGTTTGCCACATTGGCGATGGGCACCTTCGTCTATGGTTTCGGGCGCGCCCATCTCATCATCGGCACCGACGTGGTCTACATGCCGGGCGACATCGGCTGGATCAAGTCGATCGGCCAGGGCTCGTTCCTCGGCGTGCCGATGCCGGTCGTCGTCGCGTTCGGCATGGCCATGCTGATATGGGCATTCCTGCGCTTCACCAAGCCGGGCCGCTTCATCTACGCCATTGGCGACAACGCCTCGGCAGCGCGCATTGCCGGCATTCCGGTGCGTCCGATGCTCGTGGCGCAGTATGTGATTTCCGGCGCGATCTGTTTCGTCGCGGGCCTGATCACCGCGACCTCGGTGGCGGCGATGAACACCCGCGTCGTCAACTCTAACATGATTTACGACGTCATCCTGGTGGTCGTGATCGGCGGCGTTGGCCTGTCGGGCGGGCGTGGCAACGTCCGCAATGTCGTCGTCGGCACCTTGCTGATCGGTGTGCTCATGAACGGCATGACGATCATGGATGTCCAGTACACGCTTCAGAACGTCATCAAGAGCCTGATCCTGCTGGCGGCGATCATTGCTGACAGCGTTCTCAACCCTCGTGACGAACAAACGGGGCAGCAGGGCGATATCTGATCCTGTCGTCTGCCCACGACACTTCTTAACAATAACTCATCTGGGAGGATGGATATGAAGACGCTACAAAAACTCGGTGCCGTTGCAATTTCGGCGGCAATGCTTGCGATGGGCACGGTGTCGGCTGGCTCCCAGGAGTTCAACGATCCCTTCCGCGACCCCGCTCTGGAGAGCCTGCGCGGCAAGAAAATCGCCTACCTGCCGATCTCCATCGGCTTCGATCTCGCCCAAGCGTGGGGCGGCGTCGTCAAGCAGCAGGCCGAAGTCTACGGCATGGAGTTTTCGTCGCAGGATCCGAACTGGAACACCGATGCGATGGCGCAGGGCTTTACCGCGCTTCTGGCCGACCAGCCGGACGTCATTGTCACCCAGAACCCTGACATGCAGTCGCTGGCGCGCCTGATGAAGCAGGCCAACGCAGCCGGTATTGTCGTCGTCCAGTTGAACATGGCCGGCGCTGTGCAGACAGACGCTGTCGTCGCACCCGATTTCATCGGCATGGGCGAGCAGATCGCCAAGAAGGTTGTCGAGAAATGCGGCGCGGGCACCGACACCTCACACAAGGTTTCAATCGTCCAGGGCGTTCTGACAGGTGGCGTCAGCTTCTATCAGATTCAGGGCATCAACAAGGTGTTCGCCGAGAACCCGGAGATCACCGTCGTGTCCAGCCAGGCTGCTGACTGGGACGCCTCCAAGGCTCGCGCGATCACTGAAACGGTGCTGCAGCAGCATCCTGATATCTGCGCCGTCATCGACGTGTGGGATGGTCAGGGCGTCGGCACCGGCGCTGCGATCAAGCAGGCCGGTCTGTCGGACAAGGTGTTCTACATCACCTCCGGTGGCGGCGCGCAGTCGATGTGCGACATGCTGAAGGACGGTACTTTCTCGGCTGCCTACAACTATGACGCTGTCGGCATGGGCCGCGACGCCTGGACCGCGATCATGGTCGCCCTCCAGAACGGCCAGGGCGGCGGTGCGATCAAGACGCAGATCTACTCGCCTTACCGTTACATGACGAAGGACGACGTGCGGGACGGCACCTGCTTCAACCCCGAAGAATACGCTCGCATCCTGCGCTAGCATTTTGCGCTGTGCACCGCCAAGCGGCGGTGCACTTTTCTTCCGGCCCGCCGGTAGCGGTAACGCACCGGCCGGCCACGCACTCCAGAAAGGTTCGCATGTGGCGCAGGCAGGACTCCTAACGAAGCTGCGTTATCGCTTCATCCCCGATCATGTCATCGGAGAGATTCTCTCCAAGAAGTGGATCGATAACGCGATCCCGTTTCTGGTCCTCCTGATCGTGATTGCCGTTTTCGGGCTGTTGCTGCCGAATTTCTTCTCGGCAGGAAATATGTCGAACACCTCGCGTCAGCTTGGGGAGTTCGCCCTGATCTGCATCGCGATGATGGCGGTCATCGTGGTTGGCGGCATCGACCTTTCCGTGGGCTCGAATTTTGCGCTCGGCAATTTCACGGCGCTCGCCCTCCTGAACCTGGCGGGCTGGCCGGTGTGGGCCGCCATCCCGGCGACTATCCTGGTCTGCGGCTCGGTCGGGCTGATCAACGGCGTACTCATCGGCTATCTGGGGCTGCGCGCCTTTCTGACGACGTTGGTCTCGCTCATCATCGTGCGTGCCATCGTCGACATGCTGCTGTTGCGCTACGTGCAGGCAATGTCCCTGTCGTTTTTCGACAATCCCGTCTGGGATTTCATCGGCATGGGCAATGTGCTTGGCATGCCGTTCTCGTTCGCGCTGCTCATCGTCGTCGCGCTGATCGGACATGTTCTCATTACCCGCTCAAGCTTCGGCTGGCGCGCCATGGCCATTGGCGGTTCGCGGCGGTCGGCTCACAATATTGGCCTGCCGGTACGTGGTATCGTCTGCTCTGCCTACACGATTTCGGGCATGCTGTGCGGTCTGGCTGGCGTGCTTTACGCCGCGCGGCTCTCGGGCGCCGGCTCGGACACCGGCATGGGTATGGAGATCATGGCGCTGACGGCAGCCGTGCTTGGCGGCAATTCGCTGGGCGGCGGGCGTGGCTCCATCGTCAAGGCCCTGATGGGCGCGATCGTCGTGCTGGTCATGACCAATGGCGTGCTTCGGCTCGGCCTCAATTCCGGCTCGGGGCCGATGGTGCTGGGGCTGACACTGCTGTTCGCCGTCTTCGTCGACGTGCGCTGGCTGAAGAACCGCGACAAGCTGCTGAACAAGGTTTACGTCTCGCCGACGCTGGTCGAGATGCCGAAGTCGCGTAGCACGTCCGAAGGGGCGTTCGCGCTGAACGACCGTCTTTCCGACGTCGAGATCATCGGACTTGGCGACGTCGAAAGCCCGGAGGACGTCATCCTCGACGAGAACGACGTGCTCTATTGCGGCACGCGCCGGGGCGACATCGTCCGCTTCTTCCCGCCCGACTATACGCGGCATGAGGTCTTTGCGCATATCGGCGGTTCGCCGCTGGGGATGACCTTCGACCGCGCCGGCAATCTTGTGGTGTGCGTCGGCGGTATGGGGCTCTACAGTATCTCTCCCGATGGCGTTGTCAGCAAGCTGACCGACGAGACCAGCCGCTCGACCTTCTCGGTCGTCGACGACAGCCGCCTTCGTCTGGCTGACGATTGCGACATCGCTCCCGATGGGCGCATCTATTTCTCCGAAGCCACGGTGCGCTACGAGATGCACGACTGGCCGGTGGACGCGCTGGAGAGTCGCGGCAATGGCCGCATCATCAGCTACGATCCCGCCACGGGCCGCACCCGCACCGAGGTGCGCAAGCTGATCTTCCCGAACGGCGTCTGCACGGCACGCGACGGTCAGTCGATCCTGTTTGCCGAAAGCTGGGCCTGCAGCATCAGCCGCTTGTGGATTTCCGGGCCGAAGGCCGGGACGGTCGAAGTCGTGGTGGATCGGCTGCCCGGCTACCCGGACAACATCAACCGCGCCTCCGACGGCACCTACTGGTGCGCCATCATGGGCATGCGCTCGCCGGCGCTCGACGTGGCGCTGCGGATGCCGGGCTTCCGCAAGCGCATGTCACGCCGTATCGCGCCTGACCAGTGGCTCTATCCGAACCTCAATATCGGTTGCGTGATCCGCTTCAACGACAGTGGCGAGGTCTTGGAATCGCTGTGGGATCGCAGCGCGACCAACCACCCGATGATCACCTCGATGCGCGAACACAAGGGCTGGCTCTACCTCGGCGGCATCACCAACAACCGGATCGGGCGCATTCGCCTGCCGGATGCCGATCCGACCTGGTCGTCATGGACCGACTATTGGGGGAAGACGGCATGATCGGCATGGTGAGATCCATTTCCGACCGGCTGCTGGGACGTGGCTCGGCAGCGTTGACGGTGCCGCCGCTGGACGGGGCGCTGCGACCGAACAACCGGCTGGATGAAGCGCCTCAAGGGATTTCGGCGCAAGCACCCGATTGTCTCGTCCTTAAGGATGGGAGGCCGGTTTGGGCCGAGGGCAGCCGGTTGATGGGGGAGGCGGGCGAGATCGCCACGGCTTCCGGCGAGATCACGGCGCTTGCCGTCTCTCCGGCAGGCCGTTTTGCCATGGCGGTCGAGGGCGTCGGC
>JBEBXE010000109.1:0-9494 GCA_040391705.1 Aerobium aerolatum | reverse complement strand
ACCGACAAGCTCGACACGCTGCTGATGCAGAAGGCGTCCGGGCGGATCATGGCCAAGGTTGGCGCGGAAGGCGTGTACTGCGCGTCCATTCCAGAGCTCGGGCTGGGCATCGCCATCAAGTGCGATGACGGCACGATCCGCGCGGCTGAAATCATGGTCGCCAGCGTTCTCGCCCGCCTGATGGCCGATACGGATCGTCAGCTTGCAGCTGATCTCAGCGAGATGGCCAACCCGGTGATGAAGAACTGGAACGGCATCACCGTCGGCGGCCTGCGCCCGACCGACGCTATCAACTAGACACGTTGCGCTCGATCCGCAGCGTCGCCGGCACCTGCGCGCCATCAAGCGCCAGGTCGCCAGTCGCGGCGTCGCGCCAGCGATAGCCGACGACCGTGCGCGCGGTGTCGCTGAGGATGTTGTCGGCGATTAGCACGGTCCCGACGCCGTCGACCACCGACACCGCAAAGCCTTCCGGCGTTTGCCGGATCAGGTTGCCGGTGGCGACGACGTTGCGCAGGAATGGCCCCCATCCGAGCAGGACGCCGCAGCGCGGGGCGTTCTCGATGACGTTGCCGGTCAACGTGGTGTCGCCTTCCACCGCGATGCCGATGCCGAACCCCATCGCCTCGTAGGGTTCGTACGGTCCCGTGGTCGACAGATTGCGCACGATGTTGCCGCTGCACACCGCCAGTCGTCCGCCCTCGTTCAGATTGGCAATCGAGATGCCGATCGCAGCCCCGTCGACGATGTTGGCGGAGATGATCGTGCCTTCAAAGGCGAATTCGGCGTAGATCGCCGCTTCGCCGGAGCGATGGCACTGGTTGCCGGTGATCAGCGCGTTGCTGGAACTGTTGGCACGAATGGCGGAAAAGGCGCAGTCGGACAGATGGTTGCCGGAGACGGTGACGTTGTTGGCGCGGAACAGGTTGATGCCATTACCGTACTGTCCGGTCCCGCCACTGCGCGCGCCGATGCGTTCGATCCGATTGCCGGTCACCAGCGATCCATCCTCGGCCTGCTGCCAGCGATGCACGAGAATGCCGCCGTTTTCACAGGCGGCAATATTATTGTCCTCAATGCGCAGACCCGCCGCCTCGACGCTGTACAGCGCATAGTCGGCAGCGTTGCTGATCGAGTTGCGGGAAACCATGCCGGACGCGCTTTCGAGCGCGATGCCGCTTCGGGAACTGTTGCGGATTTCGCAGCCGGCAATGCTCAGTGCGCCGACGCGGCGAACATCCAGCAATGCCTTGGTGTCGTCGCGCAAGGGGAGGTGGCCGCCGTCGAAGGTAATTCCCTCGAGACTGAGCGTGTCGACAGCATCAGCCGAAAACAACGCGCCGCCACCGCCATAGACGAGGGTGGTAGCACCCGAAACGCCACGCAGTCGCGTGTCGCGCGGTAGCCGGATGTTGGACAGCACATATCTGCCGGGCGGCAGCAAGATTTCGGTTCCCCGAGCCTCTTGCAGCATTTGCGAAAATGCGCGGCTTTGATCGGCGGTGCTGTTTGGTTGCAAGCCAGATGCGGCGGCATGAACCGGCAGCGCGCCGGCCGACAGCGCGGCCAGCGACCCCAAAAGCAATACGCGACGTTTCATTCCAGCACACTCCACCTGATGCCTCATCGACGTGCAGGTGTCGTGCCAGTTGCCGCGTCAGTTGGTGCCGGGGGTGGAATCCTGTTCCGCCGCGTTGGCGTCGTCGAGCATTTCGTCTAGCCGCAGCGGCGGCAGGTTCTCGCAGAACACCACGCCATCGCGGGCAATGTCGCGCCGTTCGGCTTTCAGCGTCGAGACCTTTTCCAGATCGGGCCGGGTCTGTAACTGGTCGGTGGTGCCGACGATCTTGACCGAGCCGTCCTTCATGTGGGCGAGGCCGTTCTGGCGCGCTGCAACGACGCGCTGCTGCACCAGACCGCTGGCGAGGCTGGTCAGAAGTCCGCCTTCCGCTTCGATTTGGCGGAACTCTTCCCACGCGGCGGCGCACAGCGACGCGGTGAGGATGTCGAGTTCCTCCGAGCCGATGGCGGGAATCGCCAGCGAACTCAGATGCGTTTCGTCGGACAGTACCAGCTGCGCGTTGCGGGCGATCTGCCGGCCCCTGCGGTCGGGCAGGCCGTGCGCCAGACTGTGCGGCAGCACGCTGATCGTGTCCGCGCCGCCGGCAGCCGCGGCAAAGGCGGCCATCGAATTGCGCAGGATATTGTTTTCAGGCGCACGCAGCGTCAGCATCCGGTACGACGTTTCGGCGTGGATTTTTGCGGTGATCGGTTGCAGGCCGCAGGCTTCCTGCGCCTTTGCCCACAGCCGTCGCAAGGCGCGCAGCTTGGCGATCGACAGGAACTGGTCCTGATTGACGCTGAGCGCGAAGCCGATATGCGGGGTGGCGTAGATCAGCGGCTGGCGGGCTTCCTGGAACATGCGCAGATGCGACACCGCACCAGCGATCATGGCGCCGAGTTCCTGAGCTTCCGTTGCGCCGGCATTGTGCATGACGCGGCCGTCGGCTTCCAGCAAGACCGCCGGAATGCCCATGGCGAAGAAGTGCGCCAGCGATTGCGGCATCGACGCGCGCAACGCCTCAAGCGACATGCGCAGGCTGCCATTGCCGGCAAACACCGCTGCGGGGTCGATGCCGAACGACAGGCTGAGCCGGCTCGGGTCGACCTTCTTGCGGCGCATCAATTCGATGATCCAATCGACCGAGGCGCGGCTGGACGGATGCACGTCGATGCGCAGATAGATGCGGTTGAGCGGAATGTTGTGGAGCGCTGCCGCTAGTGCCTCGGGGCGGGCGGGCAGCCCGTAGCCGAACGCATTGGGCGCGCCTTCAAAGACGATGGCCAAGCCAGTGGCTCCGGCCGCGAGGTCGGCCTGCGCCTGGGCGTTGGCCCGCTTGGCGTCGGTGTCGTCGACGCGCTGGACGATGGTCCAGCCGCCGCCGGAGAACGAGACGAGGCCCGAACGGGCAGGGTCCTGGCGCAATTGCTCGAAATGAAGATCGGCATAGGACGGCGCCATGGGAGCGTCGCCGGAGCGAGCGGGCATGTCGCTCCGAAGCGCTTCCAGCCACTGAGCACGCTCAATGGGGGGAAAACTACCGGTGCTGATGATCGCCGCTTCCATATCTACTCCCGCTGCCGCCGATACAGGATTCCAGTCCCTAAGGTAGGACGCCCTTGATGCCATCGCAATGCGGGAGCACCTACTCAAAACGGTTGTAACGCGTGGTAGCAGGATTTCGTCGGCGCGTGTGGTTAAATCGCAACGTCACGAAGGCCGTAAACGCCGGTTTGCGCGTGATCCACATTGGCAGCATCAACTGTGGTAGTTATACCGGGAAAACGATGACATCGGAGACGAACCTCATGTGGGACGCGCAGCAAACGAGCATTTTCCTCGGAGCCAGCCGGTCGCCGGACGATCAGTACCAGAAGGCCGAGGAGTTGCTGCTGAAATACGGCAACCGCCACGGCATCGTCACCGGAGCAACAGGCACCGGCAAGACGGTGACACTCCAGATCCTGGCGGAAGGCTTTTCCAACGCCGGCGTGCCGGTGTTCTGCGCCGACATCAAGGGTGATCTCGCCGGCATTTCGATGATGGGCGAATCGAAGGATTTCCTCGTCAAGCGCGCGCAGGAGATCAAGCTCGATCCGTATGAATTCAGCGAGTTTCCGGTGATTTTCTGGGACTTGTTCGGCGAGCAGGGCCACCCGATTCGCGCCACGATCTCCGAGATGGGGCCGCTGCTGCTGGCGCGGCTGATGGACCTGTCGGAGGCGCAGGAAGGCGTCCTCAACATCGCCTTCCGCATCGCCGACGAAGAAGGCATGCTGCTGCTCGACATGAAGGACCTGCAGGCGATGCTGGCCAACATCGCCGAGCGCGCGGCCGAAATCGGCGCGCGCTACGGCAACGTCACTCGGCAATCCGTCGGCGCGATCCAGCGTTCGTTGCTGGTGCTGGAGCAGCAGGGGGCGAACAATTTCTTCGGCGAGCCGGCGCTCAAGATCAGCGACATCATGCGCACCACCCGCGATGGCCGGGGCGCGGTCAACGTTCTGGCGGCTGACAAGCTGATGATGAACCCGCGACTCTACGCGACGTTCCTGTTGTGGCTGCTGTCCGAGCTGTTTGAAGAACTGCCGGAAATCGGCGACCCGGATAAGCCGAAATTGGTATTCTTCTTCGACGAGGCGCATCTGTTGTTCAGCGAGGCGCCGCGGGCGCTGCTGGAACGCGTCGAGCAGGTCGTGCGCCTGATCCGCTCGAAAGGCGTCGGCGTCTTCTTCGTCACCCAGAACCCGCTCGACGTGCCCGACACGGTTCTGGCCCAGCTCGGCAATCGCGTGCAGCACGCGTTGCGCGCCTACACGCCGCGCGAGCAGAAGGCGGTGAAAACGGCGGCCGATACGTTCCGCCCCAATCCGGATTTCAACACGCTCGAGGCGATCACGCATCTGGGCACCGGCGAAGCGCTGGTGTCGACGCTGGCCGACAAGGGTGTGCCGTCGATGGTGCAGCGGACCCTGATCCGGCCGCCGTCAGCCCGGATGGGGACGATCACACCGGACGAACGCAAGAAGATTCTCAGCGTCAGCCCGGTTGCGGGCGTCTACGACGTGACGGTGGACCGTGAGTCTGCCTATGAAATCCTGCAGAAGCGGGCACAGGACGCGCTCGACGCGCGCGCGCAGACCGAGCAGAGCAGTCAACAGACCACTGCCGACAGTTCGGGAACCGGCGGATGGAAGCTGCCCGACTTCGGCGGCAATTCCGGGGGCACACGCCAGCAGGAGCCGGCAAAGCGCCAGCCTGCGGGACGCAGCGGCTACCAGCGCCAGACAGTGACCGAAACGGCGATCAAGTCGATCGTGCGCACCGTCAGCACGACGCTCGGCCGTGAAATCGTGCGTGGCATTCTCGGCAGCTTCAAGAAGCGCTGAAACGAAAACGGGCATCCGGCGACCGGATGCCCGTAAGTCTTACGGAGCGGCGTAGCGCGTCAGGTGATGCGCAGGCCCGACGTGACGACGATCGGCGACTTGTCGGCGACGCGGTCGTAGAGGTCGATGACGTCCTGATTGATCAGGCGCACGCAGCCCGACGACACCGACTTGCCGACAGTCCACCATTCCGGCGAGCCGTGCAGGCGATACAGCGTGTCCTTGCCATCCTGATAGATGTAGAGCGCGCGCGCACCCAGCGGGTTGCTGATGCCCGGCGCCATGCCGCCCTTCCATTCCTTGGTCTTCGGATCGTAGTCGGTCCGGTACTTTTCCAGGTTTGGCTGGCGCGCGATCATCTCTGCCGGCGGATGCCAGCGCGGCCAATGCTGCTTCCACTCGATGACGCCGTTGCCGGACCACTCGAAGCCCTGACGGCCGAGGCCGACGCCATAACGCATGGCGCGGCCAAAGCGCTGCACGACGTAGAGGAAATGGTTGCCGGTATCGACCACGACGGTGCCCGGCGCTTCGCCGGTCGGGTCGGAGACGATCTGCCGGTGGTAGCGCTTGTCGAGCTTTTCGATCGGCACTGCCGGAATCTTGTGCCCGGCGTCCTCCAGTGCCGCATACATCGACACCGCCGACCCCAGGGTTTCGGGGGCCGGAGCGGGCTGCACCGGCAGGGGCTGTTGTTGTGGCGTCGAAGTGGTGTTGCAGCCAGCAAGCGTGACAGCCGCTGCAGTCGACGCAGCTGCCGAAAGGAGCGCACGCCTGGAGAGTGAGTTTCGGGTGAGGTCGATGGACACGACGGCTCCATAAGGGTTCAATAATGCGGATGCGCAGACGAAGTGGAGATGACTCACGATTCGCGCGGTACCCACCTCAATCCGATGCCGCGGACAAGCAATCCAGAATTTGTCAGAAACATGGATAACAAATGGCTAACGCGCGGCCAACTGCCGAATGTTGCACTGCGGCAACACGTGGCGCAAATGCGTTGGTGGCGCGCGGTTAGACGTCGCCGTGCATAGGGGAACCGGGGGCGCGGCGCAACGCGGATTTCTGGACCGACCGAAGATTCCCGCTTGCTGATTGACGCAGCGGCACAAAGCCGTTTCGATAGTTCCACGAGACAGGAAAGGGTTTTGTATCATGAGCTTGGTGACACCCGCAGACAGCACCACGTGGACCTATGTCGACGGTGACTGGCATGAAGGAAACGTCGCGATCGTTGGGCCACGAAGTCATGTGATGTGGCTTGGATCGAGCGTGTTCGATGGTGGCCGCTGGTTCGAAGGCATTTCGCCCGACCTCGACAAGCATTGCGCCCGCGTCAACGCGTCGGCGATTGCGCTCGGGCTCAAGCCGACGATGACCGCCGAGGCGATCATCGGGCTGGCGCGCGACGGCCTCAAGAAATTCGATGGCAACACCGCCGTCTATATCCGCCCGATGTATTGGGCCGAGCACGGCGCCTATATGGGCGTGCCGGCGGACCCCGCCTCGACCCGCTTCTGCCTGTGCCTGTACGAATCGCCGATGATCCCGACCACCGGTTTCTCGGTCACGGTGTCGCCGTTCCGCCGCCCGTCGCTGGAGGTGATGCCGACCAACGCCAAGGCCGGTTGTCTCTACCCCAACAACGGCCGCGCCATTCTGGAAGCGATGTCGCGCGGCTTCGACAACGCGCTGGTGCTCGACATGCTGGGCAATGTCGCCGAGACCGGATCGTCGAACATCTTCATGGTCAAGGATGGTGAGGTGTTCACGCCAACGCCGAACGGCTCGTTCCTGTCGGGAATCACCCGCGCCCGCACCATCGGATTGTTGCGCGATGCCGGTTATACGGTGACGGAGAAGACGCTCGGCGTCCGCGATTTCCTCGACGCCGACGAGATCTTCTCGACGGGCAATCACTCCAAGGTCGTGCCGGTCACCCGCATCGAAAATCGTGATCTTCAGCCGGGAACTGTGGCCAAAAAGGCGCGGGAGCTTTATTGGGAGTGGGCCCACTCCGACGCGCTTCGCTAACGGCCGTCCGGATGGAACAATCAGGGGGTCGGTGTTGTTTCAAAGCGATCCGACCCTATCTATAAGATCTAACCATCAGACCATTTCAGCGAGGGAGATTTTGCTATGGCTTTTGAACTTCCGGAACTTCCGTACGACTACGAGGCTCTGCAGCCGTTCATGTCGAAGGAGACGCTTGAGTACCATCACGACAAGCACCACAAGGCGTATGTCGACAATGGCAACAAGCTCGCAGCCGAAGCCGGAATGGACGGCCTGTCTCTCGAAGAGATCGTGAAGCAGTCGTTCGGCAAGAATCAGGGCCTCTTCAACAACGCCGGCCAGCACTACAACCACGTCCATTTCTGGAAGTGGATGAAGAAGGGCGGCGGCGGCAAGAGCCTGCCAGGCGTGCTGCAGAAAGCAGTCGACAGCGACCTCGGCGGCTACGACAAGTTCCGTGCCGATTTCATCGCTGCAGGCACCACGCAGTTCGGCTCCGGTTGGGCCTGGCTGTCGGTCAAGGACGGCAAGCTGGAAATCACCAAGACGCCAAACGGTGAAAACCCGCTCGTTCATGGCGGCAAGCCGATCCTCGGCGTCGACGTGTGGGAGCATTCCTATTACATCGACTACCGCAACGCGCGTCCGAAGTACCTCGAAGCCTTCGTCGACAGCCTTGTGAACTGGGACTACGTCCTCGAGATGTACGAAGCCGCAACCAAGTAAGCAGCACTTCGCCTGTCTTTACGAAAGCCCCGCTCCGGCGGGGCTTTTTGCTGTAAGCAGCTAATTGTGCACTGCGATCACGCAAGCGTGTTGCGCTGTGTCGGTGTTTTGAGTTTCGTAGAAGATGGAATCGGGGAAGATCGCCCCTGCGTATTTTTTCGCCAGTTTAGGCCAGCCCTACGGAGTGTTTTCATGAAGTTTTTCGCGTTTGTTGCCGCCGCACTCGCTATCTCCGTTGCCGGAGCAGCCGCCGAACCGATTGCGGATCGCAAGGCCAACATGAAAGAGCGGGGCGGGGTGATGCGCGTGCTCGCGCCGGTGGCGCAGGGCAAGCAGCCATTCGATAGCGCCACGATCCTCGACGCGCTGGAGAAGCTGAACGCCAGCGCCCAGGCTGCAACCGATGTCGCAACACTCTATCCGGCCGGCACGGAAACCGGCGACACCAAGGCCGGTCCAAAGATCTGGTCGGATGCCGACGGCTTCAAGGCGGCCAGCGACAAGTTCGCCGCAGCCGCTGCCGCTGCTGTTGAGGCCGCACCGCAGGATCTCGAATCCTTCCGTGCAGCGTTCGGACCCGTCGCTGCCGGGTGCGGAACCTGCCACGAAGCCTACCGCCTCTAGTATCCACCGGGCAGCTCACGCATGTCAGTTCTGAAGAAAACTGCACTGGCTGGAACGGTTGTCGCCGTTGCCGCTGGGGCTGCCCTCTGGTTCATTAGTGCGCCGCAGAGCCTCGATGCCGCGACGTTCGCCGGGCTGCAACCCGGCGACGCCACCCACGGCGCGCAGGTGTTCTGGGCGTCGGGGTGTGCGTCGTGCCATGCCGAGGCCAGTGCCAGCGGCGACGAACGCCTGTCACTCGGCGGCGGCACGCGCTTTGAAACCCAGTTTGGCACATTCGTTGCCCCCAACATCTCGCAACATCCAACCGACGGCATCGGCGCGTGGTCGCTGGACGATCTGGCCAACGCGATGATGCGCGGGGTCTCGCCACAGGGCACGCACTACTATCCGGCGTTTCCGTACGGGTCGTATGTGCGCATGCAGCCGCAGGACGTGGCCGACCTCTACGCCTTCATGCAGACGCTGCCAGCGGTTGAAGGGAAGGCTGCCCCGAACGAGGTCGCATTCCCGTTCAACCAGCGCCGCGGCATCGGGCTGTGGAAAGCGATGTTCCTAAACGCCGCACCAGCGGTCGCGCTGGACAATCCGTCCGAACAAATCGTTCGGGGGCAATATCTGGTTGAAAGCATGGGCCACTGCGCCGAATGCCACACGCCGCGCAACGCGTTGGGCGGGCTTGATGTCGGCCAGTGGATGGCCGGGGCGGCAGCGCTGGAAACCGGTGGACGCCCAACCCCCAACATCACCGCCAGCGCCGACGGCATCGGCGACTGGAGCGAGGACGAAATCGCCTCGATGCTCGAAAGCGGTTTCACCCCGGATTTCGATTCCGTTGGCGGCTCGATGGCGTCCGTCGTGCGCAACATGGCCGAGCTTGATGCGAGCGACCGCGACGCCATTGCTGCCTATCTGAAGGCAATTCCTGCGCACCCGAACGGGTACTGATGGTCGCTGGGAGATCGTAGGCGGGATCTTCCCAACGGTCCGGGCCGCCATTGGTTCCCGTGCGTCCTTCGAGGCTCGCTACGCTCGCACCTCAGGATGAGGTCTGTTTGTGAGTCGAGCCCTCGACGTTGGGGGCTCGACAAACCACCTTCCTCATCCTGAGGTGCGATCCTGGTCGGCGAGCCTCGAAGGACGCACGGCGAACGCAAAGGTCAAACGTGAAGACCTGT
>JBEBXE010000108.1:0-9672 GCA_040391705.1 Aerobium aerolatum | reverse complement strand
TCTACCTATATAGCACGCCGCGCCGCGTAGTGCACCACCTCCGGCGACGCTGGCTCGATCAATCTGGCGCGGGCGCGGCCGACCTGGTCGGCGATCGCTGGCAGGCGTTGCGGGCGGCCAAAAAGGAAACCCTGGACTTCGGTGCAGCCTTGCGCCTGCAGGAAATCGGCTTGCTCCTGACGCTCGACACCCTCCGCCAGCACCGACATCTTGAGGCTGGAGGCGAGCAATATCGTTGCCTTGACGATGGCCTCCGACGTTTCGCTGGTCGTCACCCCTTCGATGAAGGAGCGATCGATCTTGACCTTGTCGAACGGGAACATCTGCAAGGTCGCCAGCGACGAGTAGCCGGTGCCGTAATCGTCCATGGCCAGTGTCACCCCCAGCGCCTTGAGCTGGCGAACGACATGCAAGGCGCGCTCTCGATCCTCGATGATGCTGGCTTCGGTGATCTCCAGCTCCAGCCGCGATGGCGCCAGCCCGGTGGACAGCAGCGTTTCATGGACGATTTTCGGCAGGTCGGACTGGGTCAGTTGCGCCGAGGCAATATTGATCGCGATCCTGTAGGGCTTGGCCCAGGTGGCGACTTCGGCACAGGCTGTGCGCAACACCCACTCGCCGATCGGGATGATCAGGCCGGTCTCCTCGGCAATCGGAATGAATTCCGTTGGCGAGACGATCCCGCGCTTGCGATGGTTCCAGCGCAGCAGCGCTTCATAGCCGGTGATCTGGCCGGAGCGCATGTCCAGTTGCGGCTGATAGTAGATCTCGAGCTCGCCGCGTTCGATGGCGTGACGCAATTCCATGGCAAGGGCGCTGCGTTCACGCCGGCCTTCGTCCATCGACGGCTCGTAGTAGCAGACCTTCTCGCCCAGCGATCGCTTGGCGCGATACATTGCAAGGTCGGCGCGTCCGACCAGCTCCTCGGCGTCATCGGAATCGCCGGGGTGGAGGCTGATGCCGATGCTGGCGCCCACGGACAGCGTATTGATGCCCTGTTCCAGCGGCTCCCGGATGCAACCAATCAGGCGGCGGGCAAATTCATCAGCTTCGCTGCGCGTCCGTAAGTTCTGTTTTACGGCGACGAATTCGTCGCCGCCGACACGGGTGATCGTCTCACCGGGCTTCAGCTGGTGTGTGAACCGCCCGGCGAGCGTCTGCAGCAGCAGGTCACCGGCATGATGGCCATGGACGTCGTTGATTTCCTTGAACCTGTCGAGGTCAATGACGAGCACAGCCACCTGAGCGCTATAGCCTGCCGTCTGCGCCAGCATTCCCGGCAGATATTCCGACAGGAAGGCCCGGTTGGGCAGGCCGGTCAGCGGATCGTGCAGCGCGGCGTGCCGGAAGCTGTCGACAAGCTCACGCTGGGAGCGTGCGTCCATGATGTAGATGGTCAGCCCGGCGATCACCGCCATTGTGGCCAGCACGAGCACGGCCAGGAACTCATTCGACATCGTATGCGCTGGCGTGACAATCGACGGGTCGGGAACCAGCGTTGCAGCGCCCATTGCGGTGAAGTGCATTGTGCAGATCGCCAGCACCAATGTCAGCATCGCCAGCGGACGGCTTGAGGAGAAAACGCGCCGGCCCAGCAAATGCGCGGTCAACGCTCCGAAACCCAGCGCAAACAGGATTGATGCGACAACGAGGCTGTGGTCCCATTCAATGTGCGCTGAGGTTTCCAGGCCGGCCATTCCCGTGAAGTGCATGGCGACGATGCCGAAACCGATGACCATGCCTCCAACTTCGCACGGCAACTTTCTGACGCCGTCTGCAGTCAGATAGAGCCCGCCAGCAGTCAGCCCGATGGCAATCAGCAGCGACAGGATCGTCAGCACCGGATCGAACGCGTGGTCCATCGGCAGCTGGAAACCCAGCATCGCCACAAAATGCGTCGTCCAGATCGCCGCGCCGCCAGCCATGCCCGAAAGCACGATCCACGACAGCCGCAGGTCAGGTGAGAGCCGTTCTGCGCGATCGAACAAGCGCACGGTCATTACCGAGCTCATGATGCATACGACGGCAGCCACGACCACGAACGAATAGTCGTGTTCGTACGCCAGGCACGAGAGAACTCTCAGCATTGGATAGCCCCACCACGCAATTACAGGTCACTGTAAGCATAGAGGTGGAAAGAAACTCTAAAACCTCGTGGCCGATTGTGACGCTTGGACCTGTCTTGCTGGACACTGATGAATCGTGGTGCCCCAGCGGAACATTGGCTTACCACCGGCGTTCATCAGGTAACTCGAAGATACCCCTGAAGGAGCGTCAACACGATGCTCCGGCATCACCGGGTGACGGCGCAAAGCGGTCCGTACGCAGTTTCAGCCACCGACTTCCAAGACAACAAACGTAGCCCGTTTCGGGAGGAATCAGCAATGACAGCCAGCAAGGACGTTTCGACACCACGGAAAACGATCACGGTTCACGATCAGAAGCTTGTCGTCGGCGCGGGTGGAGACGCCCATCAGTTCGCACAGGGTGACACGCCGGCGCTGACGACGTCGCAAGGCGGCCTCGTTTCGGACGACCTCAACACGTTGAAGGTGGGTGCCCGCGGCCCCTCACTGATCGAAGATTTCCACTTCCGCGAGAAGATCTTCCATTTCGACCATGAGCGCATTCCCGAGCGGGTGGTGCACGCCCGCGGCTACGGCGCCCACGGCTATTTCGAAACGACAGCGTCGCTCAGCAAGTACACCCGCGCCGACATCTTTCAGCGGGTCGGCGAGAAGACCCCCTTGTTCGTGCGGTTTTCGACGGTCGCCGGGGCCAAGGGCTCGGCAGATCTCGCCCGCGACGCACGCGGCTTTGCCGTCAAGTTCTACACCAAGGAAGGTAACTGGGACCTCGTCGGCAACAACATTCCCGTCTTCTTCATTCAGGATGCGATCCGATTCCCCGATATGGTTCACGCCGTGAAGGAAGAGCCCGATCGTGCCTTTCCGCAGGCGCAGTCGGCGCACGACAATTTCTGGGACTTCATCGGCCTGACGCCGGAATCGATGCACATGATCATGTGGGTCATGTCGGACCGTGGAATCCCGCGATCCTTCCGCTTCATGGAAGGGTTTGGCATCCACACCTTCCGGTTCGTCAACGACAAGGACGAGTCGACCTTCGTCAAGTTTTTCTGGAAGCCGAAGCTCGGCCTGCAATCGGTTGCCTGGAACGAAGCGGTCAAGATTAATGGCGCCGATCCTGATTTCCACCGCCGCGACCTGTGGAATGCGATCCAGTCAGGTGATTTTCCCGAATGGGAATTGTGCGTCCAGCTGTTCGATCAGGCGTTCGCCGACCGTTTCGAGTTCGACATTCTCGATCCGACCAAGCTGATCCCGGAAGAACTGATCAAGCCGATCTCGGTCGGCCGGATGGTGCTGGACCGCATGCCGGACAATTTCTTCGCCGAGACCGAACAGGTCGCGTTCATGACCCAGAACGTGCCGGCCGGCATCGACTTTTCCGACGACCCGCTGCTGCAGGGACGCAACTTCTCGTATCTCGACACGCAACTGAAGCGACTGGGCGGCCCCAACTTCACTCATATCCCGATCAACGCGCCGAAATGCCCGTTCCATCATTTCCAGCAGGATGGGCATATGGCGATGCACAACCCGGTCGGCCGGGCGAACTACCAGCCAAATTCGTGGGGCGAGGGGCCGCGCCCCGACCCCAAGCGCGGCTTCCGTACGTTTGCAGCGGACGAAGCCGGCCAGAAGGTGCGGCTGCGGTCGGAGAGTTTTGCCGACCATTACAGCCAGGCGCGGCTGTTCTATATGAGCCAGACGCCAGTCGAGCAGAAGCACATCGCCATGGCGCTGACGTTCGAGCTGTCCAAGGTGGAGACGCCAGTGATCCGCGAGCGGATCGTTTCCCATCTCCTGAATATCGACGCAGCACTGGCGCAAACGGTTGCCGACAAACTCGGCATCCGTAAAATGCCCAAGGCGGCGGATGCAGCCATGCCGACGCGTCAGGATCTTCCGCCATCGCCGGCGCTGAGCATCCTCGAGAACGGCCCCGTCACCTTCAAAGGCCGCAAGATTGGCATCCTCGTTGCCAACGGCACCGACGCGGCCTTGCTCAAAGGCCTAAAGCAGGCAGCCGAGAAGGAAGGCGCAACAGTCGAGCTGATCGCACCGGCCGTTGGTGGCTTCAAGGCATCCGATGGCGAATGGATGGCGGCCGACCATATGATCGACGGCGGCCCGTCGGTGGTGTTCGATGCCGTGGCGCTAATCCTGTCCGAGGACGCAGCCAAGCTGCTCGCCGGCGAGGCGACGGCCCGCGATTTTGTCGCCGACGCCTTCAGCCACTGCAAGTTCATCGGCTTCACCGCAGGCGCGCTCCCGTTGCTCGCCAAAGCCGGCGTCAAACCTGACGCGGATGAAGGCCTTGTCCGGCTCGCCGATGCCAAGGCAGCTGCAGGTTTCGTGGAAGCCTGCCGCAAGCTGCGGGTCTGGGCGCGCGAAGACGCCGTCAAGCTGTAAGCAGATGTGACGATTGAGAAAACGGCCCGGCCTGAAAAGGTCGGGCCGTTTTCGTATCGGGATCCCGTGGACGTTACACCCCACCTTCGTCATCCGGGCCAAGGAAGCGAAGCGACCGCAGAGCCGGGACCCATTTGGCGGGGATATCGTTGCGCGTGACCGGCCATCATCGGGGTGTTAACGACACTCACCCCGACTGTGTAAATTTCACTGCGGGTATTTTTGGAATCAAGTTCCAATTTGGAATTCGACATTGTATAGAGTGATCAGGAGATCAAAGTGACCGTAGCAGCCATTGATCGTTGTCTGAGCATTATCGAGGCGCTGGCCAGCGCCCGTGAGCCCGTGGAATTGACGGAACTCGCGGCCCGGCTCGACCTTCAGCCCAGCGCGGTTCATCGCGCGATCACGACGTTGGTCAATCGCGACTGGATCGTTCGCGATGCTGAAACCCAGCGTTACACGCTGTCGCTGCGTCTCAGCACGCTTGCATTCCGCAATCTCGAGGCGCGTGCTGTGCCAGACATTGTTCAGTCGGTGCTCGACAAACTTGCCCTGCGCACCCGCGAATATTGCCGGCTGGCGATCCGCGAAGGCACCGACCTGGTGTGGGTGGCCCGCGCGCAAGGCGCGACCGGCGCGCTGCGTTACGATCCGGACATGGGCCAGGAAATCATTCTGCACGCCACCGCCAACGGCAAGGCATGGCTCGCGACGCTGGAAGAGGAAGAGGCGCTGCGGATCGTCTATGCGCGTGGTTTCGAGGCCAACCGTGCGTTGGGTCCGAATTCCGTGCGCACCATCGACGATCTGCGCGAAAGCCTGCGTCAGGTCCGTGCGCGGGGATATGCGACGTCGATCGAGGAAGCTGAAGCCGGCGCTGTCGCGCTGGCGGTGCCGTTCCGCGCCGACACATTGCCGGGGTCGCCGGTTGCTGGAACGCTGAGCGTTGCCGGGCCGACGCTGCGCATCACGCCCGAGCGCCATCAGGAACTGGCGGACATGCTGCATGAAGCGGCCGACGAAGTCGCGGCGATCTGGCCGTTGCGGCGGCGGCAGCGCCCGACCCGGCAGCCGGTCTATCCAAAGGCACCGAGTTCATGAGCCAAAAAGCGCAATCGGATCACGCCGTCAAACGGACGTCGCGAAGCGCCAAGCAACTGACGCTCGCCTATACCGGTGCGGTCATCGAGCCGTTGCTGTGGTTCGTTGGGTTGATGCTGCTGTGGGAAGTCGCCGTTTACGCGCTCGACGTTCCAGCCCGCATCCTGCCCGCGCCCTCCGGCTTCCTTGCGCGGATCGCAACCGACTATCAACGCCTTGCCTATCATGGCTGGCTGACCACGCTACTGATCCTCAAGGGGTTTGCGGCAGGCGCAATTCCCGGGGTTATTCTCGGCTACGTCATTGCCCGCTCGCGTTTCGCCGAGCAGAGCCTCTATCCGGTGGTGGTGTTTATTCAGGGCCTGCCGAAGATCACGCTCGCACCGCTGATGCTGGTCTGGTTCGGCTTTACTGATTTCCCGAAGATCCTGCTGACAGCACTGATTACCTTCTTCCCGATTCTCGTCGACAGCGTCGCCGGCTTCAAGTCGATCGACCCGCGTCAGTATTATCTCAGCCGTTCGGTCGGGGCGTCGTGGTGGCAGACCTTTTCGAAGTTCGAGCTGCCGAGTGCTGCGCCCTACATTTTCTCCGGGTTCCGCATCACTGCCGTTATCGCCGTCACGGTGGTTATCGTTGTCGAGTGGCTGAATTCGAAGAATGGCCTCGGCTATCTCGTTCTCCGCGCGACAGACAGCCATGACACCGAACTGATCTTCGCCGTTCTGACCGTCGGTTCGATGATCGGCGTGCTGTTGAGCGGCGGTGTGGCGCTGCTGGAGCGGGTGCTGCTTCCGTGGCGCAGACTATGACGCATTCCTGCGAGAAGAACTGAGCCCGACAGCTTCGGGTCAAACGGGGCCGCTCTCGGTCCGCAAAATGGAGGAGACGAAATGCTGTACAAAGGAAAGACCGCACTTCTGGCCGCCGCACTCTACGTGGCGAGCCCGTTTGGATTGGCGATGGCGGCCGATGAGATCATCGTGCAGATGAACTGGACCGCCGACAGCGCCCATCTGGGCTTTGCGATGGCGGAAGCCAAGGGTCTGTACAAGGCGAAGGACCTCGCCGTGGTGATGAACGAAGGCCGCGGCTCCGCCGTCGCCGCGCAGATGGTCGCCACCGGTCAGGCCCAGGTCGGCTATGCCGATACCGTTGCAACGCTGAACGTCGCGGCCCAGGGCGCGCCGATCAAGATCGTCTCCACGGTGTGGAAGTCGGGTCAGTTCGGGGTGCAGTTCCTCGAAAATTCCGGCATCAAGGAACCGCGCGACCTGATCGGCAAGAAGCTTGCCGTCTCCGCCGGATCGGCAATGCTGCCGCTGATCCCGGTCTTCCTGCGCGCCAACGATATCAAGGAAGATCAGGTCGAGCTGGTTACTGCTGCCACCAATACGTTTCTCGGCCTTCTGACGTCAGGTCAGGTGGACGCAGTTTCCGACACGCCTGAAAAAGTCATCGTGCCGCTCAAGGCGGATAACATCGCCGCCGGCAACATGTATTTCTACAATCACGGCGTGCCGATCGCGAGCCTCGCGCTCGTCGTCGCCGAGGACAAGCTGGCTGAAAATCCGGACCTTTATCGCCGCTTCGTCGAAGCGACGGCAGAAGGCTGGAAAGCCGCGATGGCCGACCCGGAAGCAGCGGTCGATGCCTTGATGGTGCAGTTCCCCGAAACCCAGCACACGCGCGAAGCGCTGCTTCAGGCTGCTGTCTATAGCTTCGCGTCGGTTTGCCCCGGTGGGTCGGGTGATGTCATCGGCGTCACCGATGCCGCGACTTGGGAGACCATGTACGAAGTGATGACGACGGCGATGGAACTGCCTGGCGAACGTCCAGTCACCGACTACTACACGCTCGACCTCGCACCGGCCACGCCGGTCACCTGCCCGTAACATGAATACGCCCGGCCGGTTTGCCTCATCGGCAGCCGGCCGGCACTCAACCAAGCCAGAGCCTCATGAGCGACAGCACGTCATCGACGATCCAGACCATGCCGGGCGCAGCCAACCGTTCAAGCGGGAAGCTGTCCGCGCTGCGCAATTCCGCTGTCGGGTCGATCTTGATCGCGGTGTTTTCCGTTGCGGTTTTGCTCGGCCTCTGGGAAGCCTTCGCCATCTACTACAAGGTACCGGCGTGGCTGGTTCCCAAGCCATCCGATTTTCTCGCCCGTCTCGTCACCGACGCTGACAAGATTTTCTATCACGCGCTGGCGACCTCGCGCACGCTCCTGAATGGTTTTGCGCTCGCCATCCTGATCGCGGTGCCGCTTGCTTTGCTGATCACCTCGGTCGGCGCGCTGCGGCGCGGGCTCTACCCGGTGATCGTCTTTCTCAACATCATGCCCAAGACCGTGATCGGTCCGATCCTCATCATCTGGTTCGGTATCGGGCCGATGGTGGCGGCACTGATCGTCTTTTTGATGTGCTTTTTCCCGATTCTCGTCGACGCGATGAGCGGATTTGGCGCGATTGACAAACGATTGCTCTACATTTCCCGGTCAATGGGCGCCAATCGTTGGCAAACGTTCTGGAAAATTGAGCTTCCGGACGCCATGCCGCACATTTTTTCGGGCATGAAGATCGGCATCGTCAAGGCCATCGAAGGCGTCATCATCGCCGAGTTCATCGCCTCCAACAGCGGTCTCGGTTTCATGATCATGCAGGCCTCCGGGTTCATGGACATGACTTTGATGTTCGCCGGATTGATCGCAGCTGCGCTGGTCGCGCTGGTGTTCAATGGCGGCATGAGCATCGTCGAACGCATCCTGATGCCATGGAAAACAACTTGAAATCGTCGCCCGTATCTAAGCAAGGACCAGGCATGCCGATGAACGCTTCCCCAGACGTCGATGCAGCGTTGAGCGGCTCGAGCATTGCCGGACAGGCCGCTTCAATCGGGGCCTCGATCCAGGCCAAGGGACTGACCAAGGTCTATGGCTCTGGACAAGACGCGTTCCACGCGCTGGGTCCGATCGACCTCGACATCAAGCCGGGCGAGTTCGTCAGCCTCATCGGGCCCTCCGGCTGCGGCAAAAGCACGACGCTGCTGCTGGTGTCCGGGCTGCAACCGCATTCCGGTGGCACGGTCGAAGTCGACGGCCAGAAGCTGACCAAGCCGATCTCCGAGGTTGGCATCGTGTTTCAGGATCACCTGCTGCTCGATTTCCGAACTGCGATGAAGAATGTCATGCTGCAGCAGGAAATTCGCGGCCTCGACAAGCAGACAATGCGCGAGCGCGCCGACATGCTGTTTGACCGGCTTGGCCTCAAGGGGGCGGAAAACCGCTATCCGGCGCAATTGTCGGGCGGCATGCGCCAGCGGGTGTCGATTGCACGGGCGCTGGTGCACAATCCGTCGATGCTGCTGATGGACGAGCCGTTTGGCGCGCTGGATGCGATCACGCGCACCCAGATCCGCCACGATCTCGAGATGCTGTGGCTGGAAACGCGCAAGACGGTGCTCTTCATCACCCATTCGATCGAGGAAGCTGTCGGCCTGTCGGACCGCGTTCTGGTGATGTCGAAAAGCCCCGGCACGATCGTTGAGGAAATCCGTATCGACCTGCCGCGTCCGCGTCCGGCGCATCTGGGCGAATATCCGGAATTCGCCAAATACGCCCAGCGTATCTACGAGATTTTTGCCAAGCTTGGCGTCTACAAATTCTGATGCTCGAACGTGCCCCCCTCATCCGGCAGGACGCCGGGCTCGATCTGGTGATGAACCATGCGACCGTGCGCGAACGCATGGACATGGCGGATTTTATCAAGGCCAGCGTTGCGCGCGGTCTTGCCGGGATCTCGATCTGGGGCGAGGAGATCGATAGAATCGGTCACGCGCGCGCACGCCAACTGGTGGCGGAAAGCGGTCTGCCGGTTCTCGGATATAACCGTACCGGCCCGCTGAGCGGTTCGACCTTGGCCGAGCGGCCCGCACTCTTCAACGCCGCGATCCGTGAGATCGAACGCGCGGCGGAGTTTGGTGCCGACCATATTCTGGTGTTTCCCGGCGGGCTTCCCCTCGGTGAAAAAGACATCGACGGCCAGCGTCGCTGGTTGAGCGAAACCGT